>NZ_CALRZC010000223.1:0-13425 GCF_943372545.1 Variovorax sp. YR752
ACCCGCTGATCGCCGAGTTCTGGCAACGCCTGAAGGCGCAGAACAAGCCCGGCAAGCTCATCGTGGTGGCCTGCATGCACAAGCTGCTGGCCATCGCCTACGGTGTTCTGAGGTCCCGAAAACCCTTTGATGCGAACTACCTCAAGGCAACCAGCCCTTGACGAGCACAACGGTGTCTTGATTTCGCTGCGGGAAGCACCCAGTGTCCTGCGCCCGCTGGGCACTGTCGTGGTGCTGGCCGATCAACGGCTGCACTGAACACGCTCACGTCGATGCGGTGCCTTGCGCAGCGAAATCAAGGAGGAGCCCGAAGGGCGGGGGACATTCGCGGAGCAAGGTACCGCGTCGGCGGGAGCGTCGCCCTGAACCACTCAAGCCAATGGCGCCCTGCGACTGCGACGCATCAGAAATTCGATCAATTCGAAGATGCCTTCGCTGATCAGCGCCATCGCAGCAGCCGGCAGTGCACCCGCCATCAACAGCTCGCGGTCATTGAGCGCCAGCCCCGTCACGATGCGCTCACCGAAGCCGCCCGCGCCGATGAAGGCCGCGATGGTGGCCGTGCCGATGGCAATCGCAGTGGCTGTTCGCACGCCTGCCAACAACGTGGGCAGCGCAAGAGGCAGCAGCACCAGCTGAAGGCTCTGCGGCGGTGTCATGCCCAGCGCGGTGCCGGCCAGTCGCAGGCCGTGGGGCACTTCGGTCAAGCCGGTCACGGTGTTGCGCATGATCGGCAGCAGCGAGTACAGCGTGAGCGCGATGAGCGCGGGCAGGGCGCCGATGGCACCGAGCAACGAGATCAGCACCGCGAGCAGCGCCAGCGACGGCACGGTCTGCATGATGCTCGCGAAGCCCAGCACCACGGCGCGCAGCCGCAGATGAGGAAACACGAGGATCGCGAGCGGCACGCCGATGAGGATCGCCACGCCCACCGACACCGCCACCAGCAGCAGATGCTGGCGCGCGAGCGGCCAGAGGTCGGGCCCGAAGAGCTTGGCTGTGAAGCCGCGCGCGGCGCTCGGTGGGGTCTTGCCGTCTTTGGTGGCGCCGGCGAGGAAGTCGCGCGCGATGGTGTCGAAGCGCACGCCCTGCAGCTCGGCGCGTGCGTTCATCGCGATCATGGCGTGCTCATCGATGGTGCCTTCGAGCGTCTGCAACGCAGCCCAGGCCTTCGGCAGCCGCGCGGGCAGGTCGAGGCGGTAGAGCACCACCGCGTCGTAGCGGGGAAAGTACTGCTTGTCGTCTTCCAGCACGCGCAGGCCGAGGTGGTCGATCTTGGCGTCGGTGGTGTAGATGTCGATGGCGTCGATCTGCCTGGCGGTCAGCGCGTCGTAGGCCAGGCCGTGGTCGAGCCCGGTCGGTGTCTGCGTGAAGCCGTAGCTTGTCGCCAGGCCTTTCCAGCCGTCGGCGCGGCCGATGAATTCGTTCGACAGCCCGATGCGCAACTCGGGGTGCTTGGCCAGGTCGCTCAGCGTGCGCAGCCCGAGCTTGTCGGCATCGGCGGCGCGCACGGCCAGCGCGTAGCCGTCGTTGAAGCCCAGTGGAATCGCCACGCCGAGGCCGAGCGGCGCAAGCGCAGCGTTCATCGCCTCGCGCGTGTCGGCGGGCGAGCCCTTGAGAATTTCGAGGGCGATGGTGCCGGTGTATTCGGCGTACAGGTCGATGGCGCCCGAGCGCAGTGCTTCATACACGATGGCCGTGTTGCCCAGGCCCTGGCGAATGACGGGCGGCGACGCGGTCTGCGGCGCGGCAGTCTGCGCCAGCACCTCGGCCAGGATGTACGACTCGGTGAAGCGCTTGGAGCCGACGCGCAAGGTCTCGTCGGCGGCCTGCGCCGAGGGCGCAGCGGCCAGCCAGAGCATCGCGGGAAGCCACAGGGCGGCGCGCCAGAAGCTGCGAAGCAGGTGCATCCGGGTCAGTGTATCGGCATCGCCGCACCGGCCGCACCCGCCCGTCTCCTACACGCCGTGGTGCGCGAAGCCGATGCGCCACGGGCGTGCAACGGCCCATAGTGGCCGTCATGAAAACCAAGCACGCGCTCCCCGGTCCCGACATCCATGGCCTGCGCGAGTTGCCCGGCCTGCGCGTGGACGGCTACAGCCTGCAGCTGCGCGACAAGGACGGCTTCGTTGGCGACCAGGCCAGCCAGACGGCGTTTCGCGAGCTGCTCGAACGTTGGCGCAAGCGCCGCCGAAAGACGGGCCGCGACCCGCTGGGCAAGACCCACTCGCGCGACCTCAGCAAGAAGGACCTCGACCGCGTATTGCAGGAAAAGACCGCGACGGCCGCCGCCGATGTGATGCATGGCGCCATCGAGGAGTTCGCCGAAGAGCTGGCCTTCGTGATCCAGCGCTTCGTGCGCCAGCCTTCGTGGCGCAAGGTGCAGCGCATCGTGGTCGGCGGTGGTTTTCCCGAGAGCGACGTGGGCGAGCGCGCGATCCTGGAGGCGGGCGCGATGCTCGAAGACCTGGGCGTGCATGTGCAGCTGGGCCGGCTGTCGCACAACGTCGACGACGGCGGGCTGATCGGCTGGGCGCACCTGACGCCGCGGGCACTGTTGAAGGGGCACGACGCGATTCTTGCGGTGGACATCGGCGGCACCAACGTGCGCTGCGGCATCGTGAAGACGCGCCATCGCAAGGCGCCGGACTTCTCGCGCGCGAAAGTGGTCCGGCGCGAGAAGTGGCGCCATGCCGACGACGGCCCGAACCGCAGCCACATGGTCGAGCGCATCGCCGACATGCTCGAGGACATGGTGATCTACGCCGAGCGCCGCAAGATCCGGCTCGCGCCTTTCATCGGCATCGGTTGCCCGGGGCTGATCCGCTCCGACGGCTCGATCGCGCGCGGTGCGCAGAACCTGCCGGGCGACTGGGAGAGCCGTGCCTTCCACCTGCCGGCCGCGCTGTGGCAGCGCCTGCCGATCATCGGCTCGGGCGCGACGCTGGTGCTCATGCACAACGACGCGGTGGTGCAGGGCCTGAGCGAGCTGCCCTTCATGCGCGACGTGCGGCACTGGGGCGTGCTGACCATCGGCACCGGGCTGGGCAACGCCAGCTTCACGAACCGGCGTTGAGTTCTTCTTGCTCTTACAGATCCTCGGGCCGCAGTTCCGCGCCGACGCGCGCCGTGGCCGAGGCGGTGGCGACGTTGCCCGCCGCATCGGTGGCACGCAGCTCGATGTTCGCCAGGCCCGCGCGCGCGGGCGTCCAGTTGCAGGCGTAGGGCGCGGCGCGCAGTGCGCAGACGGTCTTGCCGTCGACGATGAAGGCCAGCTCGGCCACGCCGACATCGTCCGCTGCACTGGCCGACAGCCGCACCGGCAGGCCGGCCGCGGACGACGCCATCGGCGGCACGTTCAGCGTCACGGTCGGTGCCGTGGTGTCGGCGGGCGCGCGCACGATCACCTGTGCTGAGGCGACCTCGGCATTGCCCGCGGCATCGATGGCGATCACGCGGATGATCTGCACGCCCGGCGCCGTGGGCGTCCACTGGCAGGTGTAGGGCGGCGCGGTGAAGGTACACAGCGGCAGGCTGTCGGTGCCGATCACCTTCACGCCGAACACGCCGACGTTGTCGACCGCCACGGGCGCCAGCGGCACCGGTTGGCCCACGGTCGCCATCGCGGGCGCGGCCAGCGACACCGCAGGCTTCTGGCTGTCGGACACGCCCAGCGGCAGGTCGATGGTGAAGGCCGCTTGTCCCTGCACCGCCTTCTGCTCGAAGGCGTCGAAGATGGTGAACCACGTCGCGCCCGGCGCGCGGCCCGAGGCCTGGGCCTTCACGAGCAGCGTGGTCTTGCCGACGGCGAAGCAGCTGAAGCCGCAGCGCCAGTCGAACACGAAGCGGCCGTCGGCATTCGTCGTGCCCTGCGCGATGGGCTCCAGCGGCTTGCCGGCGCCTGGGTCGCGCCACACCGAGACGGGCGCGCCGGCCAGCACGGCGCCGCTCTCGCGTTCGGTGACGCGCACCTGCGTGGCGGTGGTCCCGGCCATGAACTTCGAGCTGCCGAGCTTGGGCCAGTCGCGCCAGTCGGTGTTGATCTGCGCCTTGGTGCCTTCGGTGAAACGGATCAGGCCGAGCGTGGCGACGCGGTTGGCGGCCGGGTCGTAGCGCTGCTCGAACACGGTGCCCAGCAGCGGGTCGAGGCGCCAGTGCTGGCGCGTCCACCAGTAGCGGTCGGTGTGCTTCACGAGGGCGAGGTCGTTGGCGGGCGCGGTCTCGGTGGTGTCGGCGACGGCGATCGCGTTGTAGTACTCGCCGGAGCCGGCGCCGAACACGTGCTCCAGCTCGTGCAGCAGGGTCTTGAGCTGGCGGCCGAGGTAGTCCTTCTCGGTGGACTCGGGCGCCGCGGAGGTGATGGCGCGCGACAGGCGCAGCGGGTCGTGGATGGCGGTCCAGTTCAGGTTCCAGGTCACGCCGGTGGGCGGGAAGGTGGTGCTCGTGGTCAGGCCGCCGTGGCTGTAGCCGCGCTTCGAGGGGCCGACGCACAGCACGATCTCGCCGCCAGCCACGCCGCTGAAGCCGCAGGGCGGCGCTGCGCCGGGCGCGACCATCTGCAGGTCTTTCGCGGGGTCGAAGGTGAAGCTGCGCACCGTCTCGCGCTGGAACACGGTGTTGAGGTCGGCCACGTACTGCGCGAGCCGGCGGCCGGCCTCGGGCGCGCCGATGTCGGCCGCCAGTTGTGGGTCGATGAAGAAGCGCAGGCGGTGCACGCTCGGCGTGGCGCGGCCGACTTCGTTCAGGGCCGCCCAGGTCGGGGCAGCGGACAACGGCAGCAGCAAGGCGAATGCGACGGGCAAGGCTGCGCCCAGCCGGCGCGCGAGCGCCAGCAGCGAATCCATGGAGGGCATCGATTTTTCTCCCCGTGCTCAGGGGAATCCGGCAGTGATCAACAACAAAGGGGATCGCTTCGGGCCGCGCGAAGGTGTCGCCCGGCGCCCAGCGCTCAAACCCCGCCGCGACCACCTTTGCCGGTCACGCTCCTGCATCGCATCGAGGTCGCCGAAGGCGATACGCCCTGACGGACGCCGATGCTTCTGAAGTGCGGGGAACTGGTCGCAAATTCAGGAGAGGAAGAGCAGGCCGCTCATTCCTCAACGCGAAGCTGCGATAACCAGTGAACCTTTATCTTAATTTTTGACCCCCGTAGGAAGGGGGCTTGCCTCGCTGTAGTGGGTGCCTGTTATTTGGGCACTTTGTCACGACGGCGGTACTGCGCGTGCAAGCACCCAGGGGGTGCGGCGAGAAGAAAGCTCGCATCGGTTTTTCCCCGGAGCCGGGGCGCAAGATTTCCAACGGATGGCGCCAGGGTCGGCCCTTGAAGACCAGGCCCGGGCGGGCTGCCCCGCGATGCAGGGGGCTCCGACAGATCGTCATCCACCGGAACCGGTGGCGATTCTAGTGTGAATGTTCAATTGGTTTCAATTGTGTTGCATTCGTGCATCTTGGGCGATGCACCACCCACCTAAAGCTGGAACGCGACCGTCAGCAGCAGCCCTTCGGCCATGTCGCGCAGCAGCCCCGGGCGCCGCGCGCGGTAGGGCTCGCCGGCCGAGGCGGTGGTCTCGATCCACTCGGCGAACCATTCGATGTCGCCGCGGCCGTAGAACACCACGGCCGCCTCGTGGTTCAGCAGCAGGCTGCGCAGGTCGAGGTTGATCGAGCCGCACATCGCCAGTTCGTCGTCGACCACCACGGCCTTGGCGTGCGCCATGAAGGGAAGCATGCGAAAGCTCACGCCCGCGCGCGCGAGGTCGCGCATGGCGCGTGCGCGCACGAAGTCGGCGAGGCGGTGGTTCGACTGCGCGGGCATTGCGATGGTCACCTGCACGCCGCGCCGCGCGGCCAGCCGCAATGCGTCGCGCAGGCCGTCGCCGGGCACGAAGTAGGGCGTGATCGCGAGCAGTCGGTGCTCGGCGCGAAAGCAGGCGTCGATGAGCAGCGCATGCGCCGTGTCTTCGGTCTGGTCGGGGCCGCTCGGCAGGAACTGGGCCATCGCGCAGCCGGGGCCCGCGGGCACGTCGTCGGCGGTGATGGCGCGCGCCTTGCGCCCGCGCACCGAGCTCCAGTCGTGGTCGAACTGGCGCGCGGCAGCGCCCGCCACGCTGCCGTGCAGGTCGAACGACAGGTCGTGCCACGCTTCGGGGTGCTTGTCGTTGCCGGTGAAGTACTCGCCCGCGAGGTTGCGCCCGCCCGACCAGAGCCAGCGGTCGTCGGCAATGGTGAGCTTGCGGTGGTTGCGCAGGTTGCGCGGCCCGATGCGGCGCAGGCTGAAGAAGGGGCGGAACACCGCGACTTCGCCGCCCGCCGCGCGCAGCCGGTCGAAGTGATGGCGCGGCAGCGAGAGCGCACCGAAGCCGTCGAGCAGCACGCGCACCTTGATGCCTTCGCGCGCCCGCTGCGCAAGCCGCGCAATCACCGCGTGGCCCAGCGCGTCGTCGCCGATGATGAAGGTGCACACGTCGATGCGCTCGCGCGCGCCATCGATCACCTCGAACAGCGCCTCGCGCGCGGCCTCGCCGTCGGCATGCATGCGGATCGCGCAGCGCCCGGGCGGCGCCAGGCCGAAGCTCTCGATCAGGTCGGCCGCCCAGTGGCCCGGCGGCATCGAACGCGGCGGCCGGGGCGCACCGGCCGGGCGCAGCTTGCGCTGGCCGAACAGCAGGTACATCGGAAGGATCACATACGGCATCAGCACCAGCCCCATGACCCACGCGATGGCGGTGGTGGGCGCGCGCTGCTCGCGGCGCGTGCGCGTGGTCAGCACATAGACCAGCAACGCGAAAGTGACGGCAAGAAAATGCTGCGAAGGGGAGGGCAGCCAGTCGAAGGCGGTGTCCGGCATGGGGCGGGTGATGCCTCGATGCCCGCTCAGCGCTGAAGGAAGGCCGGCACGCCGCGCCCTTGCGACGCCAGGAACCGCATCATCGGATCGACCACCGCGCGCACCGCGGGCCGCGCGCCCACGCGGTCGCGCCAGGCCACGAGGCGCGGCGTGGCATCGGTCATGCCGGCGCCCTTGCGGTCGGCGAACACGTGGGCCATGTAGAAAGCGATGTCGGCGAACGAGTAAGGGCCGGCCAGGTACTCGCGCGTGGCGAGCAGGTCTTCCATCTCTTCGTAGAAGCGCGCGCAGGCGACGCAGGCCGCAACCGCCGGGGCGCTTTGCATGTTGTGCTGCAGGCCGAAGAGCTTGACGACGTTCGGGAAGAACAGCTCGTCCGAGGTCTGCTCGAGTTGCCGCGCGCGGGCCCGGTCGGCAATGCCCTCGGGCCACAGCGCGGGCTGCGGATAACGGTCTTCGAGGTACTCGAAGATCTGCGTCGAGTCGAACAGCGCGACCTCGTGGTCGACCAGCACCGGCACCTGCTGCTTCACCGGGTTCACGCGCAGCACCTCGGGGTGCCGGGGCTCGTAGGCGTCGTCGGTGGTGAACGGCACCATGATGAGCTCGAAGGTGATGCCTTTTTCGTACGCGGCGATCTGCACCTTCGCGCCGAACATGCTGAGGGGGCCGGAGTAAATCTGCGTCGTCGTCATGCCCCCGACTTCAACAGAAAGCGCGCGTCAGGTCGAGCCCCAGACTTCCTGCGCCGTTTCGACCACGAGGCGCAGCTTGTTGCGCTGCGCTTCGACGGCGATGTTGTTGCCGTGCACCGTGCTGGAGAAGCCGCACTGCGGCGACAGCGCGAGCTGTTCGAGCGGCGCGTACTTGGCGGCGTCCTCGATGCGGCGCTTGAGCTCGTCCTTGTCTTCCATCTCGCCGAACTTGGTGGTCACGAGGCCGAGCACCACGGTCTTGCCCTTGGGCAGGTAGCGCAGCGGCTTGAAGTCGCCCGAGCGGGCGTCGTCGTATTCCATGAAGTAGGCGTCGAGGTCCATCTCTTTGAGCAGTGCTTCGGCCACGGGCTCGTAGTTGCCGGCCGCGGCGTGCGTGCTCTTGAAGTTGCCGCGGCACAGATGCATGGCCAACAGCATGCCCGGCGGCTTCTGCGCCACCACCTTGTTGATGAATGCTGCATAGCGGTGGGGCAGTTCGTTCGGGTCGTCCCCGCGCTTGCGGGCGGCTTCGCGCATGTGCTCGTCGCACAGGTAGGCGAGGTTGGTGTCGTCCATCTGCACATAGGTGCAGCCGGCTGCGGCCAGCGAGCGCAGTTCGTCGCCATACGCTTTGGCCACGTCGTCGTAGAACGTGGGGTCGAGCTCGGGGTACGCGTCCTTGCTGATGCCGGCGCGCCCACCGCGGAAGTGCAGCATCGTCGGCGAAGGAATGGTCACCTTCGGCGTGCGGCCGGCCGACACCTGGCTCTTGAGGTACTGGAAGTCGGCGAGCTGGATGTCCTTCACGTGACGCACCTTGTCGAGCACGCGCATCGCGGGCGGCGCCAGTTCCTCGGTGCCGTCGGGGCGGCGGATGGTGACCGGAATGTCGGTCTTCACGCCGCCGAGCTGGTCGAGGAAGTCGATGTGGAAGTAGGTGCGACGGAACTCGCCGTCGGTGATGCTTTTGAGGCCGATGTCTTCCTGGAAGCGGACGATCTCGGTGATGGCCTTGTCTTCGACCTCGCGCAGTTGCTCGGGCGTGATCTGGCCCTTGGCTTTCTGCTCGCGTGCTTCGAGCAGGTACTGGGGGCGCAGGAAGCTGCCCACGTGGTCGTAGCGGGCGGGCAGGGCGGCATGCTGGGACATGGAATGAACTCCGTCGTGACTGTGAACGAGCGGAATCCTAGCGCCTTCGTGCGAAGCTTGTTTGTATACGTTGAACTCAGTGTTTACCCTCGAATAAGGGGATTTGCGCTGGAATTTCTCGCTATTCTGTATACATTGAGTATTCATGAAGACGCCCACGACCGCCTTTCCGCTCAACGCCTGGTATGCCGCCGCCTACGACGTCGAAGTGCGTCACGCGTTGCTGCCGCGCACGATCTGCAACCAGAAGCTGGTGATGTTCCGCCGCACCGACGGCCAGGTGGCCGCGCTCGAAGACGCCTGCTGGCACCGGTTGATGCCGCTGTCGCTGGGCCGCCTCGAAGGTGACGAGCTGGTCTGCGGCTACCACGGCCTCGTCTACAACAGCCAGGGCCGCTGCACCCACATGCCGAGCCAGGAAACGCTCAACCCCTCGGCCTGCGTGCGCAGCTTCCCGGTGGTCGAGAAGCACCGCTTCGTGTGGATCTGGCCCGGCGACCCGGCCAAGGCCGACCCCGCGCTCGTGCCCGACATGCACTGGAACGACGACGCGGCCTGGGCCGGCGACGGCAAGATGATCCGCGTCAACTGCGACTACCGACTGGTGGTCGACAACCTCATGGACCTCACGCACGAGACCTTCGTGCACGGCTCGTCGATCGGCAACCGCGAGGTGGCCGAGGCGCCCTTCGTGGCCACGCACGGCGACCGCTCGGCCACCGTCACGCGCTGGATGGAGAACATCGACGCACCACCGTTCTGGGGCAACCAGATCCGCCATGCGCGCGGCTACACGGGCAAGGTCGACCGCTGGCAGATCATCCGTTTCGAAGGCCCGTGCACCGTGAACATCGACGTCGGCGTGGCCGAGGCGGGCAGCGGCGCGGTGCCGTCGGGCGACAACCCCGGCGACCGCAGCAAGGGCGTCAACGGCTATGTGCTCAACACCATCACGCCCGAGACCGACAAGACCTGCCTGTACTTCTGGGCCTTTGCGCGCAACTACTGCCTGGGCGAACAGCGCCTCACGCACGAGCTGCGCGAGGGCGTGTCGGGCATCTTCCGCGAGGACGAGATCGTGCTCGAGGCGCAGCAGAAAGCCATCGACGAGCACCCCGACCACCAGTTCTACAACCTCAACATCGACGCCGGTTCGATGTGGGCGCGCCGCCTCATCGACCGCATGATCGAGAAGGAGCGGCCCGCGCGCGCCGCGATTCCGATCCGCCCCGTCGAAGCGTCGCAGGCCGCGTGATGAAGGTCGCCCCCCTGACTTCCGCCGAGCCCGGCGACAGCGGCAGCTCGCAGGCCGTGAAGGCGCAGCTGCGGTTGCGCGAAATGATTCTGGCGGGCGAGCTGCCCGGTGGCGCACGCATTGCCGAAGTCGCCATCTCCGAGCAGCTCGGCGTGTCGCGCACGCCGGTGCGCAGCGCACTCATGCGGCTTGAACAAGAGGGCCTGCTCGAAGCCCTGCCCAACGGTGGCTATGCGGTGCGCACCTTTTCCGAACGCGATGTGGCCGATGCCATCGAGCTGCGCGGCACGCTCGAAGGCCTCGTGGCGCGGCTCGCGGCCGAGCGCGGCGCGGCGCCCGTGGTGCTGCGCGAGGCGCGCGCCTGCCTCACGCGCATCGACGAGCTGCTGCGCGAGCCCGCGCTCGACGACGCGGCGTTCTCGCGCTACGTGACGCACAACGAGAAATTCCACGCGCTGCTGTGCGAGATGGCCGGCAGCCCCGTCATTGCGCAGCAACTCGAACGCGTGGTCAACCTGCCGTTCGCCTCGCCCTCGGGCTTCGTCATCGTGCAGGCGAATTCGCCGGCCGCGCGCGACATGCTCGTGATTGCGCAGGACCAGCACCTGCAGGTGCTCGATGCCATCGAATCCGGCGAAGGTTCGCGCGCCGAGGCGCTGATGCGCGAGCACAGCCGCATCGCGCGGCGCAACCTGCGCGAGGCACTGCACGGCACGCCGAGCGCAGAGCAGCGTCCGCTGCCGGGCGTGCAGCTGATCCGTCGTCGCGGCTGATCGACGACGCTCTTCCTTCTTTCTTTCCCTGCTGGTGTTCCCCCGATGAAAAGCGATCTCCAATGGATGCAGGCGCAAATCGTGGCGCTGCGCGACGTCACGCCCACCGTGCGCGAATTCACGCTGCGCCCCGATGCCGACTTCGTCGCCGCGCATGAGCCCGGCGCCCACCTGCAGGTGCAGGTGATGACCGAGCAGGGCCGCGTGCAGACGCGCTCCTACTCGCTGGTGGGCGAGGGCGACGGCAGTTGCTGGCGCGTCGCCGTCAAGCGGCTGGACGACGGCCGTGGCGGCTCGCGCGCGATGTGGCGGCTGGCCGTGGGCGACCGGCTGCAGGTGAGCGCGCCGCAGAACCACTTTCCGCTCGACCTCGCGGCGCCCGGCTACCTGCTGGTGGCGGGCGGCATCGGCATCACGCCGCTGGTGCTGATGGCGCAGCGCCTCGGCGCGCTGGCGCCGCGCCGCGGCGTGCCGGTGGCCATGCTGTACGGCGCGCGCCACGCGGGCGAGTTCGGCTACCTCGACACTCTGCGCGAGGCATTGGGCGAGGCCGGCGTGCAGGCGCACGAAGGCGCAGCGCCCATCGACTTCGACGCCGCCATCGCCGCGCTGCCGCCCGGCGGCCAGCTCTACACCTGCGGCCCGGTGCCGATGCTCGAAGCCGTCAAGCGCGCCTGGGCCGCGGCCGGCCGACCGCTCGCAGATTTGCGCTTCGAAACCTTCGGCAGCAGCGGGCGCCTCGCGACGCAGGCCTTCACCGTGCGCATTCCGCGCCACGACCTGTCGATCACCGTGCCGGTCGACTGCACCCTGCTCGACGCGCTCGATGCGGCCGGCGTGCAGACCCTCTCGGACTGCAAGCGCGGCGAGTGCGGCCTGTGCGCCATGGACGTGCTGGCGGTCGACGGCGAAGTCGATCACCGCGACGTGTTCCTGAGCCCGCACGAGAAGCAGGCGACCACGCGCATCTGCGCCTGCGTGTCACGCGCCGTGGGTACGCTCACGCTCGATTCCGCCTACCGTCCCGACCTCTGAAAACATCGGTTGCGCGATCATCGCGCAACCATTCGATTGATCGCGCAACAAAGTCCCGTGCGGCGGGTGGGTAGGTGGTTGCCTTCTCCGCCAATTGTTGCGAATTGTTCAAAATACGCCCGGTTTCGCGTTCCGTCCCTCAAAGGAAAAATTCCATGCAAAGACGCCATCTCATCCAGACCGCCGGCCTTTCGGCGATTGCGCTCGCCACCGCACTGTCGCTGCCCGTGGCCAGCGCCCAGGACAACAAGTTCAAGATCGGCCTGATCCTGCCGATGACGGGCCAGTCGGCCTCCACCGGTCGCCAGATCGAGGCTGCCGCGCGCCTGTACATGGCGCAGAACGGCGACACCGTGGCCGGCAAGAAGGTCGAGCTGATCGTGAAGGACGACACCGGCCTGCCCGACGTGACCAAGCGCCTGGCGCAGGAGCTCATCGTCAACGAGAAGGTCAACGTGATCGCCGGCTTCGGCATCACCCCGGCCGCGCTGGCCGCCGCGCCGCTGGCCACGCAGTCGAAGACGCCGCAGGTCGTGATGGCCGCCGCCACCTCGAGCATCACCGAAGCCTCGCCCTACATCGTGCGCAGCAGCTTCACGCTGCCGCAGGTGTCGGTGGTGATGGGCGACTGGGCGCCGAAGAACGGCGTGAAGTCGGTGGTCACGCTGGTCACCGACTACGGCCCCGGCAACGACGCCGAGAAGTTCTTCAGCGAGCGCTTCCAGCTCAACGGCGGCAAGGTGCTCGAGAAGTTGCGCGTGCCGCTGCGCAACCCCGACTTCGCGCCGTTCCTGCAGAAGGTGCGCGACGCCAAGCCCGACGCGCTGTTCGTCTTCGTGCCCTCGGGCGCGGGCGCGGCCGTGATGAAGCAGTTCCTGGAGCGCGGCATGGACAAGGCCGGCATCAAGATGATCGCCACCGGCGACGTGACGGACGACGATCAACTGAACGACATGGGCGACGGCGCGCTGGGCGTGGTCACCTCGCACCACTACTCGGCCGCGCACCCCTCGGCGCTCAACAAGAAGTTCGTCGAGGCCTTCCAGAAGGCCAACCCCAAGATGCGCCCCAACTTCATGGCCGTGGGCGGCTATGACGGCATGCGCGTGATCTACGAAGCCCTCAAGACCACCAAGGGCCAGGGCGGCGGCGAAGCACTGCTGGCCGCCATGAAGGGCCAGGTCTTCGAGAGCCCGCGCGGCCAGGTGCTGATCGACGCGCAGACGCGCGACATCGTGCAGGACGTGTACCTGCGCAAGGTTGAAAAGAAGGACGGGCAGCTCTACAACGTCGAGTTCGACGTGATCAAGGGCGTGAAGGACCCGGGCAAGGCGAAGTAGTTTTGTGACTCGTCGTGTGGGAGCGCTGCCGTTCAGGGCGACGCTCCCGCCGACGGGGAACCTTGCTCCGCGAATGTCCCCCGGCCTGCGGCCTCCTCCTTGATTTCGCTGCGCAAGGCACCCCATCGACGTGAGCGTGTTCAGAGCACTGGTTGATCGGCCCGCACAACGACCGCGCCCATCGTGCGCAGGGCACTGGGTGCTTCCCGCAGCGAAATCAAGACACCGTTGTGCTCGTCAAGGGCTGGTTGCCTTGAGGTAGTTCGCATCAAAGGGTTTTCGGGACCTCAGAACACCGTAGGCGATGGCCAGCAGCTTGTGCATGCAGGCC
>NZ_CALRZC010000224.1:0-13413 GCF_943372545.1 Variovorax sp. YR752
GCGATCTCGGCGATCCGCTCGCCTTGCTTCCATCGATTCCATATCTCCCGCTGCTGCGCAGCCGACGGATGAACTCGCTGACCTGTGCTCTTCGTCAATTAACACCTCGATTCGTCGCTGAAGTGTTGCATCGACGGGTTGAGCCCGCCGCTGCCTTGCAAGGCCGCCACGGCCTGCGGACGCAGCAGGCCGTGGGTGTCGGAGATGAGCCCGACGCGGATCAAACCCAACCCGTCAGGCCGCCAGCAGCTGCCGCAGCACGAACGACAGGATGCCGCCGTGCTTGTAGTAATCGACCTCGATCGGCGTGTCGATGCGCAGGCGCACCGTCACCTCCTGGTGCGTGCCGTCGGCGCGGTGCACGACCAGCTTCACGTCCATCTGCGGCTTGAGTTCGCCGCCGATCACGACGTCGATCTTTTCCTCGCCCGTGAGGCCCAGCGTCTGCCACGAGTCGGCGCCGCGGAACTGCAGCGGCAGCACGCCCATGCCGACCAGGTTGGCGCGGTGGATGCGCTCGAAGCTGCGCGCCACCACGGCCTTGATGCCCAGCAGCTGCGTGCCCTTCGCGGCCCAGTCGCGCGAGGAGCCAGTGCCGTACTCCTCGCCGCCGAACACGATGGTCGGCGTGCCCGCTTCCATGTACTTCATGGCCGCGTCGTAGATGAACATCTTCTCGCCGCCCGGCTGGAACAGCGTGACGCCGCCCTCTTCCTGCGTGCCATTGGCGTCCGGCGGAATCATCAGGTTCTTGATGCGCACGTTGGCGAAGGTGCCGCGCACCATCACGTCGTGGTTGCCGCGGCGCGAGCCGTAGCTGTTGAAGTCGGCCTTGGGCACGCCGTTCGCCTTGAGCCAGATGCCCGCGGGCGAGCTTTCCTTGATGGAGCCGGCCGGCGAGATGTGGTCGGTGGTGATCGAGTCGCCGAACAGCGCCATGACGCGCGCGCCCTGGATGCCCGCGTCCGACGCGTGCGGCTGCATCTGGAAGCCTTCGAAGAACGGCGGCTCGGCGATGTAGGTCGAGGTGGGCCAGTCGTACACCTGGCCGGTCGTGCCCTTGATGCTCGTCCAGAACTTGCCCGGATCGGTCTTCACCTTCTCGTAGTTCGCGCGGAACGACTTGGCGTTCATCGCGAAGCGCAGGTTGTCGTCGATCTCCTTCGGCGTGGGCCAGATGTCGCCCAGGTACACGTCCTTGCCGCCCTTGCCCTTGCCCACCGGCTGGGTCATGAGGTCGGTCAGCACGTTGCCCGCGATGGCGAAGGCCACCACCAGCGGCGGCGAAGCCAGGAAGTTGGCCTTCAGGTTCGGGTGGATGCGCGCTTCGAAGTTGCGGTTGCCCGACAGCACGGCCGCGCCGATGAGGTCGTTCTTGATGATGGCTTCGTTGATCTCGGGCGTGAGGTCGCCGGCGTTGCCGATGCAGGTGGTGCAGCCGTAGCCCGCGAGGTAGAAGCCCAGCTTTTCGAGGTACGTCAGCAGGCCCGCCTTCTCGAGGTACTCGGTGACGATGCGCGAGCCCGGGGCGAGCGAGGTCTTGATGTGCGGCTGCACCTTCAGGCCCGCTTCCACCGCCTTCTTGGCCAGGAGGCCGGCCGCGAGCATCACGCTCGGGTTGGAGGTGTTGGTGCACGAGGTGATGGCCGCAATGAGCACGTCGCCGTTGCCGATCGTGATCTGGCCCTTGGGCGCGGGCGGTGCCGTGGCGCTGGTGTGGGCCGCGGCCTTGGTGGAGCGGTTGGCGACCATCTCGACCAGTTCGCGCGGCGAACCAGCGGGCGGCGGCGCCACCTCTTCGTCGCCGCCCTGGCCGGCGCTGACCAGCGGGTAGCGCTGCTTGAGCTTCTCGGCCGGCTGGTTGAAGCCGTTGGCGTCGTTGGGCTTGCTGTACAGCTCGGCGAACTTGGTCGACAGGTGGCCCAGGTCGATGCGGTCCTGCGGGCGCTTGGGGCCGGCCAGGCTGGGCGACACGGTGCCCAGGTCGAGCTTGACGATCTTGGTGTAGTCGATGTCGCCCGGCGCGGGCATGCCGAACAGGCCCTGTGCCTTGTAGTAGGCGGCGAAGCGCTCGACCTCTTCCTTGGTGCGGCCCGTGCCTTCGAAATACGCCACGGTCATTTCGTCGACCGGGAAGAAGCCCATGGTGGCGCCGTACTCGGGCGCCATGTTGCCGATGGTGGCGCGGTCGGGCACGGCGATCGATGCGGCGCCGGGGCCGAAGAACTCGACGAACTTGCCCACCACCTTTTCACCGCGCAGGATGGCCGTGACGTACAGCACCAGGTCGGTGGCCGTGACGCCTTCGCGCAGCTTGCCGGTGAGCTCGAAGCCCACCACGTCGGGCGTGAGCATGTAGACCGGCTGGCCCAGCATGGCCGCCTCGGCCTCGATGCCGCCCACGCCCCAGCCGACCACGCCGACGCCGTTGATCATGGTGGTGTGGCTGTCGGTGCCTACCAGCGAGTCGGGGTAGTACACGGGGGTGTCGCTCTTGTCGGCCGGGCTCTTGTAGACGCCGCGCGCAAAGTATTCGAGGTTGACCTGGTGCACGATGCCGAAGCCCGGCGGCACGACGCCGAAGGTGTCGAAGGCCTGCATGCCCCACTTCATGAACTGGTAGCGCTCGTTGTTGCGCTGGAACTCCAGCTTCATGTTCAGGTCGAGCGCCTTGGGCGTGCCGTAGTAGTCGACCATCACCGAGTGGTCGACCACGAGGTCGACGGGCACCAGCGGCTCGATGGTCTTGGGCGACTTGCCCAGCTTGGCGGCCACGCTGCGCATGGCGGCCAGGTCGGCCAGCAGCGGCACGCCGGTGAAATCCTGCAGCACCACGCGGGTGACGACGAACGGAATTTCGTCGGTGCGCTCGGCATTGGGCGCCCAGTGGGCCAGCTCTTCGACGTGCTTGGCCGACACCTTCTGGCCGTCGCAGTTGCGCAGCACCGACTCCAGCACGATGCGGATCGACACCGGCAGGCGCTCCACGGACGGGTACTGCTTGGCCAACTCCTTCAGCGACCAGTACTTGCCGGACTTTCCCGACGCGGTCTTGAAGGTCTTGAGGGTGGACGCAAACGCGTGCGCCGGGGCTTTGGCCATGAGAGGACTCCTGTGTGTTCGTGGAAGCTCCTCAAGGATAGCGAGGTTCAATGTCAGTCGTTGTAGTCAGTCTTCCTTGTCGGGCTCTCCCGGAACTATCGTTCTCATAGCGAAAACGCCCGCCCCACAGGTGGGGCGGGCGTGCAGCGGACGGTCAGGCGCTCAGGCCATCGCCATGCGGGCATCGCCCCGGGTGCGGCGCAGCCCGGTCCATTGCAGCTCGGCCAGCACGACCACGCACAGCGCCTGCGCCAGCACCCAGGCCATGCCGAGTGCGGTGACCGCGAACACGCCGCTCACCAGCAGCGCCACGCAGGCCACGGCCCAGGCGAAGTTGCCGACGACCACGAGGCCGATCAGCGTGCGCGGCGGCGTGGCGCGGCTGGCCATGAAGGCGGCGGCGGCTGCGTAGGCCAGCAGGAACACGCCGGAGCCCATGAGCAGCCAGGCCGGCAGGCCGGTCAGGCCGGCAAGAACGTCGGTGAACGCCACCTGCAGCGCGCCGGTCGCGGCGCACGAAGCGGCGTCGGCCCACATCACGTTCGACAGGAAGCGGGGGGAAGCGAAAACAGACATGTGAATCTCCTGGGTGGGTACGCTGCAGGCCAGTCCTGCTGCGTTGGGGTCGATGATTCCGCCGGGCGTGGATCGCGTCGATGACCTGGGAGGTCATGGCGCCGCGCCGCCGTCGCGCCAGAATGCGGCTCCATGAACACCCCTCGCACCCATTCGTCCAAGGCCGCCGCCGCCGGCCTTCCCGGCGCGCGCGATCCGTTCGGCGCCCACCTGCGGCACTGGCGCACCCACCGCCGCCTGAGCCAGCTCGACCTGGCGCAGGAGGCCGAGGTCTCGACCCGCCACCTGAGCTACGTGGAAACCGGCCGCGCCGCGCCCAGCCGCGAGATGGTGCTGCGCCTGGCCGAGCGCCTCGACGTGCCGCTGCGCGAGCGCAACGCGCTGCTGGTGGCCGCCGGCTTCGCACCCATGTACCGCCAGCGCTCGCTCGACGACCCCGCCATGGCCTCGGCGCGCCGCGCCATCGACCTGGTGCTGAAGGGCCACGAGCCCTTCCCCGCGCTGGCCGTGGACCGGCACTGGAACCTGGTCGCGCACAACGCGCTGGTGCCGCTGCTCATGGAAGGCTGCTCGGCCGAGTTGCTGAAGCCGCCGATCAACGTGCTGCGCCTGAGCCTGCACCCCGAGGGCGTGGCGCCGCGCATCGCGAACCTGGCGCAGTGGCGCACGCACCTGCTCGAGCGGCTGCAGCAGCAGATCGCCGCCACCGGCGACACCGTGCTGCAGGCGCTGCACGACGAGCTGGAGGGCTACCCGCCGCCGGCCGTGAGCCACGACGCGCCGCTGCTCGACACCGCGCTGTCGGCCGTGGCCGTGCCGTTCCAGGTGGTCATGCCGAGTGGCGTGCTGAGCTTCATCAGCACCATCACGATCTTCGGCACGCCGGTGGACGTCACGTTGCAGGAACTCGCGGTGGAGTCGTTTTTTCCTGCGGACGAGCAGACGGCGGCGGCCCTGACGGCGCTGGCTGCTGCGCAGCAGGCGCGCGGTTGAGATCGGCGACGGTGCCATCTGCATTGCGCGCCGGCCCCTCGAAGTCGTCGACCTGGATCACCTTGTCGGCCGCCTGCAGGTAGGCCAACGCCAGCGCGGGGTCGCTGGCCGAGCGCGCGGCCTCGTCGAGCGAGCGCGTGCGGCGCAGCACCTTGTTGAGCGCGGCGGTTTCGTCGCCCAGCCGCGCACCGAGCGCCATCGCCTGCATCAGGTCGTGCAGGCCGCCCGGGCCGGGCTCGGCCAGGTCGGGCACGAGGCGCGCGACCACGTCCGGGCGCGTACGCAGCAGCTCGGCCAGCGCCATCAACTGCACGTCGCGCAGCGGCGCCAGATGCGCGGTGCGGCGCAGCACCAGCGCGCCGAGCAGGCGCCGCCCCGGCGTCGGCAGGTTGGCGTACAGGTCGCGCAGGATCTTGCCGGCCTCGTCCAGCTGCAGCCGGATCGCCGCCTGCGCAAAGGGCAGCAGCTCGGGCGCCGCATCGACGCGGAAGCGCCACACGCAGGCGCTCGCCAGGTACAGGTGGGCCAGCACATCCCCCAGCCGCGCCGACAGCAACTCCATGCGCTTCAGCTTGCCGCCGAGCAGCCCCATCGCAAGGTCGGCGGTGAGCGCGTACTTGGCGCTCATGCGCGCGATGAGCCGCGCTTCGGCCTCCAACGCCTCGGGCGGATCGCCGAGCACCGGCGCACCGAAGAGGCTGTGCCACAGGTTGCGCGCCACGTGCTTGCCGTGCGCGATGAGTGCCTTGCCCAGTGCCGTTTCGTCTTTCGCCTGCACCGCCGCCATTTCATCGAGCACATGCGGATGGCAGCGCACCGCGCCTTGCCCGAACACGATGAGCGCGCGCGTGAGGATGTTCGCGCCCTCCACCGTGATCGCGATCGGCGCCTGCCGGTAGGCCACGCCGAGCAGGTTCGACGGGCCCGAGATGATTCCCTTGCCGCCGAGGATGTCCATGCCATGGTTGACCGCGCGGCGCCCGGCCTCGGTGAGCTGCACCTTGAGGATCGCGCTGGCCACGCTGGGCCGCTCGCCGTTGTCGAGCGCGGCTGCCGCGAAGCGGCGCGCGGCATCGGTCGCATACAGCTGCGCCGACATCTGCGCGACCAGCCCCGCTACCGCGTGGAACTTGCCCACCGGCAGGCCGAACTGCTCGCGGATCTGGCCGTAGGCATTGCTCACGTACAGCGCGGTCTGCTGCATGGCCGAGCCCAGCGCGGGCAGCGAGATGGCGCGGCCCGCGGCCAGGCATTCCATCAGCATGCGCCAGCCCTGCCCCACCTGCGGCTCGCCGCCGATGACCCAGTCCATCGGCACGAACACCTGCCGGCCGCGGATCGGGCCGTTCATGAAGGCGCTGTCCATCGGGCGGTGGCGCCGGCCGATCTCCATGCCCTCGTGCGGCACGGGAATCAGCGCGCAAGTGATGCCCAGTTCGCGCTGGCCTTCGGGCCGGCTCTCGTCGATGGCATGGAACGCGAGGCCGACCACGGTGGCGACCGGTGCGAGCGTGATGTAGCGCTTGTCGAAATCGACCAGGAAGCCGCGCGTGCGCCGGCCCTGGAACTCGCGCTCGACGAGCACGCCGCGGTCAGGAATCGCGGCAGCGTCGGAGCCCGCGTAGGGCGAGGTCAGGCCGAAGCAAGGCAGCTCGCGGCCGTCGGCCAGGCGCGGCAGGTAGTGGTTTTTCTGCGCGTCGGTGCCGTAGCGCAGCAGCAGCTCGGCCGGCCCGAGCGAGTTGGGCACCATCACCGTGACGGCCGTTGCCACGTTGACGCTCGCGATGCGCGCCACCACCGTGGCATGCGCGTAGTGCCCGAAGCCCAGGCCGCCGAAGGCCTCGGGAATGATCATTCCGAAGAAGCGCTTCTCGCGCAGGAAGCGCCACACCTCGGGCGGCAGGTCGCGCGCCTGGTCGATGGCGTGGTCGTCGAGCATGCGGCACAGCGCGGGCACCTCGTTCGACAAGAAGGCTTCTTCGCGCGCGCTGAGCTGGTTGGGGCCGACGGCCGTGAGCACATCGAAATCGGGGCGCCCGGCAAAGAGCTGGCCCTCGAACCCGACCGTGCCGGCCTCGAGCGCGGCGCGCTCGGTGTCGCCCAGCGGTGGCAGGGCTTTGGAGAAAGGCTGCATCGCCCATCGGCCGATCAGGGTCGCCAGTGGCATGGGGTCTCCTTGCGCCGCGTCGGAGCGCGCGGCGTCCGTCCATTCTTGGACGACCAAGGCCTGCGCCGGGCCGGTCAAGGGCGTTCGCGCGTGTCGGAGATGGGCCCGCGCAAGCCCTGGATCAGCGTCGTTTCGGCGTCTGCGGCGCGGCCGGCGCAGCGGCAGGCATCGGCGCATTCGGGTCGCGCCAGCCGTACTCGACGTAGCGGCGGATCACGAGACAGCCCGGCGGCGAATCGATCAGCGAGACCGACGAGGTCGGCTCCTTGTCGTCGGTGTAGACCGTGTAGATCGGCAGCAGCGGCGTGCGCTTGTAGTTCTTCAGTTCCTGCTCGGCCACGCTGGCGCAGGTGAAGGGCGCGACCGAGATGCGCTCGGCCGCCACGGTGCAGGCACCGCTGTCATCGGGAATGGCGGTGATCGACGCGGCCACGCCGGCGTTCGGGTACTGGATGCCAACCAGCGAGAACACGGGGCCGGCGTCGGGGCGCTTGCGGTCCCAGTCGAGCAGCACGTCGTGCGCGCGGCTGCCCTGCACGGTGAGCGAGGCCAGCCGCGTGATGGCGGGCAGGCAGCGCTGGATGCCAACACTGGCAGCGGCGCGCGTGAGCGTGTCTTGCGGCGCCGCGGGCGGGGCCAGCACGCCTTGCGCGAGCGCGCTGCCGGCCATCGCGAGCATGCAGGCTGCAACGGTGGATCGGGCGAGGACGTTCATCGGTGTCGTCCTCACGCGTAGAGGCTCTCGATGGCCGCCGAGTAGAGGCGCACGTTCTCTTCGCCTTCCGGGTCGAGCTTCGCGATGAGTGCGCGGGCGCGCTCGCGGTAGGCCGGCAGGTTGGCGTCGTGCTCGGCGAACGCGCGCCGCAGCGCCTGCCCGCCCTCCTCGCAGTCGAAGCCGTGGTAGCGGTAGCCGCAGTCGCCGATCAGGTGCGAGTTGTGGATGAGCGGCCAGCCGCCGTACAGCGCCTCGTAGTAGAGGTAGTTCTGCGCGTTCTCCCAGTGGTGCGCAAAGACCGCGTCGATCGCGCCCGGCAGCACCTGGTACAGCGGAAAGCGCCCTTCGAAAGTCGCCAGACCGTGCCGCACGAGATCGAGGCTCTGGGCAAAGGCGACGAAGTTCGGCTTGTCCTTCAGGTGGAAGCTGTTGTAGACCCACATCTTCTCGATGAGGCGCGGCTGCGCGCGGTGCGCCGACTCGCAGCCCAGCATCGGGATGAAGCTGGTCTTCACCATGCAGATGTTGGGCTCGAAGATGGCGACGCGCCACTGCTTGCGGCCCGGCTCGTAGGCGAAGCGCTTGCCTTCTGCGCCGCGTGCCATCGCCTTCTCGATCACCATCGGGCTCCACAGGTGCGGCATGAGCTTGGTGGGCGCGCGGAAGGTGCTCGCGAAGTACGGCTTGCAGGAGGTTTCGTACTCGGGCAGCGTCCACACCTCGTCGTACGGCGCGCCGCTGACCAGCATGCCGTGCGGCTTGTTGAAGGTCATGCGCTCGATGTCGATCACGTAGTCGTTGCCCACGCGCATCGAGACGATTTTTCCGCCGCGCTCGCGGAACGCCACCGACCAGTCGCGACCGAGTTGCGCGCTCATCTCGATCATGAGGTCGAGCTCTTGCGCGGCGGTGGCCATGTCGATGATCGGCACCGGCGAATCGGCCAGGAAGTTGGTGGCATCGGCCGGACCGCCGTCGCCACCGCCGGCCACCAGCACCGTGCGCTCGACGCAGGGCGAACGCAGCAGCAGCATCACGAGGAACAGGCAGTTCTGGTAGACGCCGTTCTCCCACAGGCTCTGCTCGCCCTTGCGGATGAAGATGGAGACGCCGACCTTCAGGCGGGTCGGTGAAGCGGCTGCGCGCGGACCTGCGGTGTGGTTCTGCACGTCGCTCATACCGCCACCTTCGCGTTGCCGGCACGGAACGCCGGATCGCCACCGACCAGGTTCAGCAACCGCTGCGCGTAGCCGTCGATGTTGGCGGGGTGCATCGGATCGATCGCGTCGAACACGCGCTGGCTGCGCGCGCGGTAGTCGTCGAGCTGCGTGTCGTGGCCGCGCACGGCGGCGGCGAGTTGCTCGGCACCGACGGCGATGTCGAAGTCGGGGTAGTAATAGCCGGCGTCGCGCAGCCAGGGCGAGTTGTGCACCAGCGGGTAGTTGCCGTACAGCGCGTCGAGGTAGCTGTAGTTCTGGTCGTTCTGCCACTGGTGCGACACCACCGCGTCGGCGTGCTGCACCATGAACCCCGCGAAGTCGTGCCGTCCGTGGAAGGTGGCCTTGTGCTGGCGCACGAGGTTCAGCGAGTTCGCCAGGTAGAGCATCGTCGGATGGTCTTTCAGGTGCAGCGTGTTGAGCACGTGCATCGCCGCAACGTGCTCCGCGTTGGCGCGGTAGGCCTCGTCGCTGATCAGCATCGGGATGCTGCACGACTTCACGACCGATATGTTCGGCTCGAAGATCGCCACCCGAAAACCTGGCTGCTCCGCCGTGCGCGGCTGGTAGCCGAAACGGAAGCCCTGCGCCTGCACCTCGTCGACGCGCTGCGCCAGGAACTGCGGCGACCAGAGGTACGGCACCTCGTGCACCGGGCAGCGGTGCAGCGTGCGCATCATCGGCGCAAAGCCCGCGTCCTTGGGCAGCAGCCAGATCTCGTCGCAACGGTCGGTGGCGCCGAAGTGGCCCTTGTCGGCAAAGACGATCGGCTCGGCCAGTGCCACGAAGGGCTGCCCCACGCCGTGGAAGGCCACGCGCCCGCCGCAGGCGCGGAAGTACGACAGCCACTGCAGGTCGAGCGCACCCGCCATTTCGATGACCACGTCGAGCGCGTCGGTCAGCTCGCGGGCGCGGCCCAGCGTGAGGCCCATGCCCGACAGGTCGACCTGCGGCGGCATGGCGTGCTGGTCGCCCGCGTCGATGAGCGTGACGGACTCGACGAATTCGATGCGTTGCAGCAGCCGGGCCAGGAACAGGACGTTCTGTCCCATGCCGTTTTCCCAGATGTTCTGCCCCGCGTGGGAGAGGACTGAAATACCGATGCGCATGGCCGAAGTGTGTACCAAAAAACAAGGGCTCCCGCGCACTGGGCGCGGGAGCCACCGGGGCCGGGCGTCAGCCTGGCGGCTGCACGCTCAGGGGCGGGCGTGGGTGCTTGTTGTTACTTCCACTTCCAGCCGATGCCCGCGTTGACGCCCCATTCCTTGCCGGTGGAGGTCAGGCCCGCGCCCCAGGACATCTTGCCGTCGTCCGACAGGGCCTTGAAGGTCAGCGCCACGGCGCTGTAGCCCTGGTACGAGCCCAGGCCGACGCCGATCGTCTTCTCGCCCGGGTACAGCGTCGGCAGGTAGGTGCCCGACATCGCGAAGGCCATCGCCGTGCCCGAGTAGGCGATGCGCGCCACGTCGCCCACCTGCTTTTGCACCTGCTGCAACTGACCCAGGTTGACCGCGTCGCCCGGCAGCACGCCCGGTGCCACGTTGCTGATGCGCGTGCCGCCTGCCGCTTCGCCGGCGCCCAGCGTGATCTGGTTGTAGTTCACCGACCCGTCGGGGTTGGTGGCGTACTGCACGCTGCTGGCCTTCGAGGCTGCCGACGCTGCCTTCAGCTGCGCCACGTTGGTTGCGTCGCTGTCGGCCGAGCCGGCGGCCACACCCGTGATCTGGCGGAACTGGCCGTTGGCCGCGTCGCCCACCGACACCGCGCCCTGCGTGCCGGTCGTGGCCCGGATGGCCGCGGCCTGCTCTGCGTTGGCGCTGCCCGGCACGTAGCCGACCATGCCCGCCGCCGTCGAGGCCACCGAGTTCGCACCCAGCGCCACGCCGCCGGTCTGCTGCACCACTGCACCGAAGCCGATGGCCGTGCCTTGCGCGATGTTCTTCGCAGCGCTCAGTGGCGTGCCGCCGGCATCGGCCCGGTCGCCCAGCGCCACGCCACCACCGCCCGCTCGGGAGTTGGCACCGATTGCCTGCGAGCCGGTAGCCAGCGCCCCGGTGCCGATGGCGATCGCGTTGGTGCCCGTGGCCTGCGCCCCGAAGCCCACCGCCACCGCGCCGTCGGCCGTGGCCTTCGCGCCGTTGCCGGCGGCGAAGGAGTTGGCGCCGCTGGCTTCGGTACGCGGCCCGATCGCCACCGCTTCCTGGCCGCTGGCAATGGAGTCGGTGGTGGTCGAGTTGGCGTGGAAGTACTTCGTGCCCTTGTCGTTGATCGTGTTGACCGTCGTGCTCAGGCTGCTGATGCTGCTCGTGGCCGTGCTCAGGCCAGTCGACGTCGAGGTCGACAGGCTGGCGATGCCGCTGGCCGCGCCGCCCACGCTGGTGGACAGGCTGTCCAGGTTGCTGTTGGTGGTGCTCAGGCCGGTAGACAGGCTGCTGACGTTGCTGTTGGTCGTGCTCAGGCCGGTCGACAGGCTGCTCACGTTGCTGTTCGTCGTGCTCAGGCCGGTCGACAGGCTGCCGACGTTGCTGTTGGTGGTGCTCAGGCCCGTCGACAGGCTGCTGACGTTGCTGTTGGTCGTGCTCAGGCCCGTCGACAGGCTGTCGACGTTGCTGTTGGTCGTGCTCAGGCCGGTCGACAGGCTGCTCACGTTGCTGTTCGTCGTGCTCAAGCCGGTGGACAAGCTGCTGACGTTGCTGTTGGTCGTGCTCAGGCCGGTGGACAGGCTGCCGACATTGCTGTTGGTCGTGCTCAGGCCGGTGGACAAGCTGCCGACGCTGCTGGTGACCGTGCTCAGGCCCGACGACAGGCTGCTCACGTTGCTGTTCGTCGTGCTCAGCCCGGTCGAGAGGCTGGAGATGCCGCTGTTGGCGGTGCTCAAGCCACTGGACAGGCTGCCGATGCCGCTGTTCGCGGTGCTCAGGCCGCTCGACGTGGACGTCGACAGGCTGCTCACGTTGCTGTTCGTCGTGCTCAGGCCCGTCGACAGGCTGAAGATGCCGCTGGTGGCGGTGCTCAGGCCGGTCGAGAACGAGGTCGAGAGGCTGCTGACGTTGCTGTTGGTCGTGCTCAGGCCGGTCGAGAGGCTGTCGATGCTGCTGGTCGTGGTGCTCAAGCCCGACGAGGTCGAGGTGGAGAGGCTGTCGACGTTGCTGTTGGTGGTGCTCAGGCCGGTCGAGAGGCTGCCGACATTGCTGTTGGTGGTGCTGAGACCAGTCGACAGGCTGGAGATGCCACTGGTTGCAGAGCTCAGACCGGTGGACAGGCTGCCCACGTTGCTGTTGGTGGTGCTCAGGCCCGTCGACAGACTAGAAATACCACTGGTCGCGGTGCTCAGGCCGGTCGACAAGCTATCGATGCTGCTCGTGGTCGTGCTCAACCCGGTCGACGTAGACGTCGACAAGCTGCTCACATTGCTATTCGTCGTGCTGAGACCAGTCGACAAGCTGGAGATGCCACTGGTGGCAGAGCTCAGCCCCGTCGACAGGCTGCTCACGTTGCTGTTCGTGGTGCTCAAGCCGGTGGACAGGCTCGAGATACCGCTGGTCGCCGTGCTCAGGCCGGACGACGTGGACGTCGACAAGCTGCTGACGTTGCTGTTCGTGGTGCTGAGACCAGTCGACAGGCTGGAGATGCCACTGGTGGCGGTGCTCAGACCAGTCGACAGGCTGCCGACATTGCTATTGGTGGTGCTGAGACCAGTCGACAGACTGGAGATACCGCTGGTTGCAGAGCTTAGACCGGTGGACAGGCTGCCCACGTTGCTGTTGGTGGTGCTCAGGCCCGTCGACAGACTGGAAATACCACTGGTCGCGGTGCTCAGGCCGGTCGACAAGCTATCGATGCTGCTCGTGGTCGTGCTCAACCCGGTCGACGTGGACGTCGACAGGCTGCTCACGTTGCTGTTCGTCGTGCTCAAACCCGTGGACAGGCTGGAGATACCGCTGGTCGCGGTGCTCAGGCCAGTGGACAGGCTGGAGATGCCGCTGGTGGCAGTGCTCAGGCCAGTGGACAAGCTGGAGATGCCGCTGGTAGCAGTGCTCAGGCCACTCGAAGTAGACGTCGACAGACTGTCGATGCTGCTCGTGGCTGTGCTCAGACCCGACGACGTGGAAGTGGACAGACTGCTGACGTTGCTGTTGGTGGTGCTCAGGCCAGTGGACAAGCTGGAGATGCCACTGGTGGCGGTGCTCAGACCTGACGACGTGGAAGTCGACAGACTGCTGACGTTGCTGTTGGTGGTGCTCAGGCCAGTGGACAAGCTGGAGATGCCGCTGGTGGCGGTGCTCAGACCACTCGAAGTAGATGTCGACAGGCTGTCCAGGCTGCTGTTGGTGGTGCTCAGGCCCGTGGACAGGCTCGAGATCCCACTGGTCGCAGTGCTCAGACCGGAGGACGTGGACGTCGACAGGCTGCTCACGTTGCTGTTCGTGGTGCTCAAGCCCGTGGACAGACTCGAGATCCCACTGGTCGCCGTGCTCAGGCCACTCGAAGTGGACGTCGACAGGCTGTCGAGGCTGCTCGTCGCCGTGCTCAGACCTGACGACGTGGAAGTCGAGAGACTGCTGACGTTACTGTTGGTCGTGCTCAAGCCCGTGGACAGGCTGGAGATCCCGCTGGTAGCCGTGCTCAGACCGGACGACGTC
>NZ_CALRZC010000225.1:0-13328 GCF_943372545.1 Variovorax sp. YR752
TGCCAGCGCACTCGCCGCCCTGCCGGTTCGCACCTGGGTGTTCCAGCGCAACAGCGGCATGTGGAACGTCAACGGGCTGTTCTTCGATTCGCTCACGGCCAGAGCCAGGATCACCAAGGGCGCGACCGAGATCTGGGAGTTCATCAATCCCGACAACGGCTGGCAGCACCCGATCCACGTGCACTTCGAAGAAGCACGGGTTCTCAGTAAGAGCGTCAACGGCGTGAGCCTGCCCATTCCCGTGAACGAGCGCGGACGCAAGGATGTCTTCGTCGTCGGCGAACTCATGACCGTGCGGGTGCTCGTGCGCTTCCGCGATTTCTCGGGCAAGTACCTGATGCACTGCCACAACCTCACCCACGAGGACCACGCGATGATGGTTCGCTTCGACATCGTGTGAAGACCGCCGATGACTTTCAGGAGATTCTCATGAACCACCGCAGACACTTGTTCGCCGGGCTGGGCGCCGCTTCCTTGTATGCGTTCGGCCTGCCGGCCTCCGCCGAGACCCTGGCAACGGCCACACGCCCGGGACGTCGCATGCCGAACGTCGAACTGAAGACCCACACCGGGGCGACGGTGAACTTCTACGACGACCTGGTACGCGGAAAGATCGTCGCCATCAACATGATGTACGCGGACTGCGAAGGCATCTGTCCGCTCATGACCAACAACCTCCTGCGCGTGCAGGAGCGCCTGGCCCATCGGGTGGGCAAGGACATCTTCATGTACTCGATCACCATCCGTCCGGAGATCGACACCGTGGAGCACCTGGCCGACTACGCCGAGATGCACAGCGTGAACCCGGGTTGGCTTTTCCTGACCGGGAGCCGGCGCAACATCGACCTCGTGCGTTTTGCCCTGGGCTTCTACGACCCGGACCCGAAGATCGACAAGGAGCTCAATCGCCATACCGGCATGGTGCGCATCGGCAACGACGCCTATGACCGCTGGTCGATGGCGCCGGCACTGGCGGCGCCCGAGCAGATCGTGAGTTCCATCCTGCATGTCGATCGCAGCCCGGCCGCGATTCGCCGCGCGGGCAGCACCACTTCGCCGGCCGACCATCGGAGCACGGTCTGAATCAGCGCCTGCGCCGACCCCCACCCGGTGGACGGTACGCGCAAGCGTCATTCACCGGGAAGCGTCTCGTCCTGGCATGCGGTGCCGTGTTCGCAGCGGTCCTCGCGTTCCCCGTCCATGGCCAGAGCCTGGTCGAGATCTACGCATCGGCACGCGGCTACGACGCCACCTACCAGGGCGCGCGGGCCCAGTACGAGGCCAACCTGGCGCGTGCCGCGCAGGCCAAGGCCGGCATCCTGCCCTCGGTCGGGCTCTCGGCCGCTGCCTCGCACACCCGGCAGGACCTCTCGACGGAAGGCAGTGCGACGACGCGCGGGTTCAACACCCAGAACGTCGGCATCAACGCCACGCAGCCGCTGTACCGCCCCGCCAACTGGGCCACCTACGAGCAGGGCCAGCGCCAGGCCGAAGTGGCGCAGGCCGTGCTCACCATTGCCGAGCAAGACCTCATCGTGCGCGTGAGCCAGGCTTACTTCGACGTGCTCGCCAGCCAGGACAGCCTGTCCCTCGTGCGCGCGCAGAAGGTCGCCGTGGCCGAGCAGCTGGCATCGGCCAAGCGCAACTTCGAAGTCGGCACCACCACCATCACCGACGCGCGCGAAGCGCAGGCCCGTTACGACCTGGTGATTGCGCAGGAGATCGCCGCCGAGAACGACCTGCAGGTGAAGAAGATCGTGCTCGACCAACTCGTCGGCAGCAGCGGCAGCGTGCCCGTGCCGCTGGCGGCGCCCGTGGTGCTGCCCCCGCTCGCGCCCGCCGACATCGAGGTCTGGACCTCGCACGCGGATGCCGCACACCCTGCGATCCAGCAGGCCCGGCTGGGCCTGGACGTGGCCGGGCTCGAGGTGCAGAAGGCCCAGGCCGGTCACCTGCCCACGCTCGATGCGACCCTGGGCTACAACGTCACGAACAACCCCCAGGGCACCAGCACCACGCCGGGCCGCTCGCGGATCAAGGCCCTCACCGTGGGCGTCGCGTTCAACCTGCCCTTGTTTGCCGGCTATGCGATCGAGAACCGCGTCCGGGAAACGCTGGCGCTCGAAGACCAGTCCCGCTCGGTGCTCGAGGCCACGCGCCGCAGCGTCGCGCAGGCCACCCGGGCCACCTACCTGGGACTGGTGTCGGCAGCCGGCCAGGTGAAAGCGCTGGAAGCCGCCGAGGTCTCCAGCCAGATCGCACTGGAGGCCAATCGCATGGGCTACCAGGTGGGCGTGCGCATCAACATCGACGTGCTCAATGCGCAGAGCCAGCTCTTCCAGACCAAGCGCGACCTGGCGGTGGCGCGCTATTCGGTGCTGCTCGGCAATCTCAAGCTGCGGCAGGCCAACGGCACGCTGCTGCCCGAGGACCTGAACGCCATCGATGCCGCGCTTGCGACCCACGGTCGCACCCCGGTCGACAGTGCGGCGCCCGTCTCCGTGTCCAAGAGAACGCCGGCTCGCCCATGACGAAGCGAATGTTCTTCCGAAAGACCGGCTGAAAGGGGCATGCCATGGCACGTACCGACCGCACCAGTGACTGCTTGCGGCCATGACGATGCCGAACATGCAGGTGACGCCATGCGACTGCTTCTGGTTCAGGATCGCGCACGGGTCGACGACGGCCTGTTCACCCACTTGCGCAAGGACGGCTTCCTGATCGACAGCGTCGATCGCCTCGGCGACATCGATATGCTGGAGAACGAGTCCTACGACGTGCTGCTCGTCTGCTCGCAGTTGCCCGACGGATCGGGACTCGACTGGGTCCGGTCGTTGCGGCTGCAGCACATCACGACACCGGTCCTGATGCTGATGGTGGGAGCACCTCGCCCGACCGCACCCGCCGAGGCCCTCGGCGCGGGCGCGAACGACTTCGTGCTGATGCCGTGCCGCCCCGAGCTGGTGGCCGAACGGGTGCGGGCCCTGCGTTGCCGCGCCGCCGGTCTGGCAACGCCGCGTGTGCGCTGCGGCGACGTCGAGTTCGACCTGGGCAACCGGACGACGGTCCGCTGCGGCATGCCTGTCGCGCTGACCGAGCGGGAATGGAACCTGGTGGAGGCACTCGCGCTGCGATTCGATCACACGGTCCCCAAGGCCCAGGTGGAATTGCTGGTGCAGGGGATTCATGGCGCCCCGACAAGCAACGCCCTGGAAGTGCACCTGTCCAACGTGCGGCGCAAGCTCGGGCGACAGATCATCCGGACGATCCGCGGGGTCGGCTACCGCCTGAATACCTGAGCCCGGCGTCTTCAGACTCGTAAGCGTGCCGCACACAAGATAGCAACCTTAAGACGTGCGGCTGGCCAGAATCCGATCACTCGCAGAGCCCCATCACCCACCGATGGCGCCACCACTGTCGCAGCGTCCCCCCGGGGCATGAATGGCGACACCTTCTCACGCAGGTACCACCGACCCATGTTCAAGCCCTCTCCCGCCATTGTTTTCGCCAATTTCATGCAGCTGCCGACCATCGTGCCGAAAGCGGTGTGGCGCGCACTGCGCGTGGTGAGCATCCTCTCGGCCCTGGCCCTCGCCGTGATGCTGGCACTTCGACCCGCCACGACCATGCCCTTGTTCTGGGGGCTGATCGTGCCCTCGCTGCCGCTCGTCTTCATGCTGGCGCCCGGGCTGTGGCGCAACATCTGCCCGCTGGCCGCCATCAACCAGATCCCCCGCAGGCTCGGCATCACTCGGGCACTCACGAGCCGCCGCCTGTCGCAGGGCGCAGCGTTTCCGATCGGCATCGGCCTGCTGATCTCCGCGGTCGTCGCACGCAAGCTGCTCTTCAACGGCAACGGCATGGCCACCGCCGGCCTGCTGGCTGCAGCCATGGGCGCAGCGCTCATCGGCGGGTTGCTGTTCAAGGGCAAGAGCGGCTGGTGCAGCAGCATCTGTCCCCTGCTTCCGGTGCAGCGGCTGTACGGCCAGACACCGTTCATCCGCATCGCCAACACGCACTGCGAACCGTGCGTGGGCTGCGCCAAGAACTGCTACGACCTCAACCCCGGCGCGGCGTATCTGGCCGACCAGTACGACCCGAACCCGGCGTACCGAAACTTCCGCAGCTTCTTCGCAGGCCTCTTTCCGGGCCTGATCCTCGGCTACTACCTCGTGCCTTCACCCAGCGAGATCGGCCCGGTCTCCACGGTCATGCAGATGCTGGTCTACATGGCCGCCAGCCTGACGCTCTTCAACCTCATCGAGATGCTGGGCAGCAAGACGCGCAATGTCTCGCCGGTGCTCTTCGCGGCGGCCGCGTTCTCGCTGTACTACTGGTTCACCGCCCCGCTGATCGTCAGCACCTTGAGCAGCCTGAGCGGAATGTCCATCGCCCCCGAAGTCGTCGCCACGTTGCGCGGCCTGACCATCATCGCGAGCCTGACGTGGATCGCGCGGTCGCTGCAGGTCGAGCGCCTGTTCCTGCGCCGTGAATTGCGCAAGGGCGTCAGGGACGGTGCCCGGCTGGCACCGATCTTCATCGAGACGATGCGGCTGCACCGCAGCCCGAGCGATCCCGCGCGCAAGGCACCGGCTGCCGCCCTGCCGGCGAACGAGACCGGACCTGCCACGCCGGCGGATGCGTCCCCGCAGCCTGCAGAACTCTGCATCGACCCCGCCGGCACGAAGACCCCCCTGCGCAAGGGCCAGACACTGCTCGAAGCCCTCGAGGACTGCGGCGCGCCCATCAACGCCGGCTGCCGTTCCGGCGTGTGCGGCGCCGACCCGATCGCCGTCGTGGCGGGCGGCGAACGGCTCGCCCCCATGGGCAGCGACGAACGGGCGACGCTGGCCCGGCTCGGCTGCGCCGACGGCACCCGCCTGGCCTGCATGGCCCGTGTCCGCAATGCAGGGCCCATCCGCATCGACCTGAAGCGGGATGCGGCCCCGGCGGCGCGCGAAACACGCAAGACCGAGGTCGTGCCCTTCGACCCGACGATCCGCCGCGTCGTGATCGTGGGCAACGGCGTGGCCGGCCTGACGGCGGCCGACCATGTGCGCCGTCGCCACCCCGACTGCGAGATCCATCTCATCGGCCGCGAGAACCACAACGCCTACAACCGGATGGCCATCGCCAAGCTGATCAGCATGCCGACCGGCGTCCAGGGCCTGCACCTGCTCCCCGACCAGTGGTATGCCGAGCACCGTGTCACCGCGTGGCTCAACACGCATGTATCGAGCGTCGACACGCAGCGCCGCGAGCTCACGCTGGCCACGCGAGACACGCTGGGCTACGACCGGCTCATCCTGTGCTCGGGCAGTTCGGCGTGGGTCCCGCCGCTCGACGGCTACGGCATCGAAGGCAGCTTTGTCCTGCGCGACGCCGATGACGCGATGGCCATCCGCGACTACATGCAGCGCTTCCACGGCACCTCCGCGGTGGTTCTGGGCGCCGGCCTGCTCGGTCTGGAGGCGGCGCAGGCACTGGCGCAACTCGGGGCGCAGGTCCAGGTGCTGTCGAACAGCGGCCAGATCCTGGACCGGCAGATCGACACGCCGGCCAGCGCCTTGCTGGAAGCGCACCTGGCGACCCAGGGCATCCATGTCATCACCGAGGCCGACGCCGCGCAACTGGAGCCGGGCAGCGAGGGCCGCGTGGCGCAGATCGTGCTGAAGGACGGACGCCGGCTCCCCGCCGATGTGGTCGTGGTGTGCACCGGCGTGCGCGCCAATGTCGACATCGCGGAGTCGGCCGGCCTGACGCTCGGCCGCGGCATCGTCGTCGACGCACAGATGCGCACCAGTGCCGCCCATGTCTACGCCGCAGGCGACGTGGCCGAGTTCGAGGGCCACTCGATCCCCCTGTGGGCAGTGGCTGCCGAGCAGGGAGAGATCGCGGCCGTCAATGCGCTCGGCGGCAAGCGCGTCTATCGTGGCCATGTGCCCGTGACCGCGCTGAAGGTCTCGGGCATCGACGTCCGCTCTGCGGGCTCCGTGCACGCCACGCGGCCCGGCGAGTTCGAGCTGACCCAGTCCGACCCCGCGCAGGGCATCTATCGCAAGCTGGTGGTCGCCGAGGGCCATCTCGTCGGCGCGGTGCTCGTCGGGTCACCGGACGAGGCGGACAAGATCATTCCGGCCGTGCGCGAACACGCGCCGGTCTCTTCGATGACCGCCTTGCTGGAGCGCGGGGACTGGGAACAGCATTCGTTGGCGTTGGCGGCCTAAGCTGTTCTGCAGATCGCTGAAACGACCGCGGCATCCCTGCCCCCGCTCGGTGTGGGAGACCGGTTGCCTGCATGGGGCGCAAAGCCCTAGATATGCAGCGCTGCCAGTGCGCCGATCACCACGCCCGCAGCCGCCACACCGTACATGGCGCGCTCCACCCACTTCTTCCGCGTGAGCAGCGCAATGGCCGCCAGTGCGATCGACACCTGCAACACCGTGGTGGCCTGCGCCCAGCGATGGTGCTGGTGCATCTGCTCCTCGGATTGCACGTCCCAGCGGCTGGCTTCGTCCTCCAGCTTCTTTGCGTCGGCCTGGATGTCGGTCTTCTCTTGCTCGTAGCGCGCGACCTTCTTCTCCCACCCTTGCCGGCGGCCGTCGTCGGTGGCGGTGTCGCGTGCGAACTCGGCCAGCGCCTGCTTGGTGCTCTTCGACTGGAAGTAATTCCACTGGTTCGAAGCCTCGGTCTTCTTGATGGCCGCGTTGTTCTTGTAGAGGCCGGCGTTGGCCTGCGTGGCCCCGCCCATGTACGAAAAGATCGCACCCGCGGTCGCGATGGCCGCGGTGATCACGGCGATCTTTCCTGTCGTGCTCATGCCCTCGGCGGGAGAAGCCGCTGCGTCATGGCCGTGGCCGTGACCACTGGAAGCGGCGTGTTCGAGTTCGTGGTCGTGCGGGCCGTGCACGTGAAAGCCGTGTCCTGACATGAAGTTCTTTTCTTGGCGTTGTTGTTATGGAAATTTGAGGGGCGCGCGAGTATGCCCGGCCTTCATGACGAGGTGCCTCGGGGAAAGTCCCGTCGGCCCTCATGCATTGGATGCGCGCGTGCCTGGCGTCAGGCGCAAAGCACTTCGCGCAGGTGTTCGACGAAAGCGCGCGCCGCATCGGGAAGGCGCCGACCGGCCATGCTCTGCACCTCGAAATGCCGCTCGTTCATCTCGCGGTCGCGCAAGGGGAGCGCAACGATCGTCTGGTTCTCCAGTTGCTGGCGCAGTGCGAGCTCGCCGCGGAACGTCACCGCCTGGCCGTGGGCTGCGTAGTGCACCAGCGGGTAGAGATGGTCGCTGGTCAAGGCCGCCTCGAGCGGCAGGCGCTGGCGGGCGCAGCTGATGTTGAGCAGCTGGCGCAGCCCGTGCAGCCGCCTCGGTGACCGAGCCGACACGCGCCGAGAACAGTGCGACGGCCGTATCGACGAAGACCGGCTCACCGAAATCACCTGCTGGGGTCATGTGCCCCACCCGGTTCGCTGGATAGCTCCCGGATGGTTGCACCCACCTTGACCAGCACAACTACGTCCGCTTCGCAGCTGTCGCTGTGCATGTCCAGTGTGTCCAGAGATCGTGGGTCTGGCCTGTGACGCCGCCAGGTGTTCGACCGCCGTACTTCGCACCATCGCCTCATTCCCCATGCGCTGAAGCCGACGCACAGTGATCCATTGCGGCCGGCGTGGCGTAGGAAGAGGAGACCCTCCTCCTGCACCCACCGCCATGCCCCAATCCTCCAGTACCTCCGCTGCCATCCATTGGGTTGAACAAGGCCTGGTGCCCGACGGCGCCGTTCGGCTGGGCGTGCGGCGGCTGCTGCGCCAGCGCCTGGTCGAACTGGACAGCGGCAACCCGGAAGCCGTCGCCCTGCGTTCGGAGGCATTTTTCGATGGGCTGCGGGAGGAGCCGTTGGCCCTGCTGCCCGAGAAAGCCAACGAGCAGCACTACGAACTGCCCGCCGCGTTCTTCACCGGCGTGCTGGGCCCCCACCGCAAGTACAGCTGCTGCTGGTGGCCTGAAGGGGTGCAGACGCTCGAGCAGGCGGAGGCGGCAGCCTTGGCCGAGACCTGCGCACGTGCCGGCCTGGCGGATGGGCAGCGCATCCTGGAGCTGGGCTGCGGCTGGGGTTCGCTGAGCCTGTGGATGGCCGAGCACTTTCCGCGCGCCCACATGACGGCGGTCTCCAATTCGCACTCGCAGCGGCTGTTCATCACGGCCGAGGCCGCCGCGCGTGGCCTGGGCAACCTCGAGGTGATCACCTGCGACTTCAATGATTTCGAGACCGGCGAGCGCTTCGACCGGGTGGTGTCGGTGGAGATGTTCGAGCACCTGCGCAACTGGCCGCGCGCCTTTTCGCACGTGGCCCGCTGGTTGAAACCGCAGGGACGGTTCTTCATGCACGTCTTCGTTCACCGCGAAGCGCCCTACCCGTTCGAGGCACGCGATGCCAGCGACTGGATGAGCCGCCACTTTTTCTCCGGCGGCATGATGCCGAGCGACGATCTCGCCCTGCGCTGCCAGGACGACTTGCGCCTGCTGCAGCGCTGGCGCTGGGAGGGCCGCCACTACGCGCGGACCTCGGCCGCCTGGCTGGCGCGCATGGACGCCCGGCGGGCCACCCTCATGCCCCTGCTGGTCGCCGTCTACGGAGAGCGCGACGCGCCCGTGTGGTGGACCCGCTGGCGGCTCTTCTTCATCTCGGTGGAAGAGCTGTTCGGCTACGCCGAGGGCGGCCAGTGGTGGGTCGGTCACTACCTGTTCGAGAAACGGTGATGCTGTCGCTCGCAGCCCTGGGTCTGGCGATCACCCTCTGCGTGGCGTTGCCGGTCTGGGTGTTCAGCATCGGGGTGCGCGACGCCAGCCTGGCGGACCGGATCTGGCCCCTGATGATCGCGGCGCCAGCGCTGGCCTACGCTGGCGCCCACGCCCGCTTGCTCGACGCCCGCAGCGCCTGGATGCTCGCGCTGCTGCTGCTGTGGGCTTGCCGACTGGCGCTACACATCGGGCGTCGCAACTGGGGCCACGGCGAAGACCGCCGCTACCAGGCCATGCGTGCGCGCAACGAACCGCACTTCGGCCTGAAGAGCCTCTACCTCGTGTTCGGGCTCCAGGCGGTGCTGGCATGGGCCGTCGGCTGGCCGCTGCTGGCCGCGTTCGCGCACCCGTCACCCCTGTCCTGGCTGGATGGGCTGGCCCTGCTGCTGACCGGCGGCGGCGTGCTCATCGAGGCCGTGGCCGACGCGCAGCTCGCCCGTTTCCTGCGCGGCCCGCGCCGCGAAGATGCGGTGATGGACCGCGGCCTCTGGGCCTGGTCCCGCCACCCCAACTACTTCGGCGAGGCCTGCGTCTGGTGGGGCCTCGGGTTGGCCGCGCTGTCTGCAGGCGGAGGGGCGGTGGCGTGGTGCCTGGTGTCTCCGCTGCTCATGACCGGCCTGCTGCTCAAGGTGTCGGGCGTGGCGCTGCTGGAGCACGACATTGCCGAGCGCCGGCCGGCCTACCGCAGCTACGCGGCACGCACCAGCGCCTTCATTCCCTGGCCGCCGCGACGCGGCGCGCGTCCATGAAGCAGCGCGCCCTGGGGCTGATGCTGGGACTGATGCTGGCGCAGGCGACCTGCCTGGCCGCGCCACAGGAAGCTGACGAGGAAGCGGGCGAATGGCACTTCACCGCCACGCTCGACGGCAAGCCGATCGGGACCCATCGCTTTGTCGTCGACGGCACGGCGGCGGCGCGCAGCGTCGACAGCCGTGCCCTGTTCACCGTGCGCGTGCTCGGCATTCCTGTGTACCGCTATCGCCACCAGGCCGAGGAGCGCTGGGCCGGCGACTGCCTGCGCGAGCTGCGCACCGAGACCGACGACGACGGCACCCGCCAGCAGGTCGCGCAGCGTTTCGACGGCGACTGCCTGATGAGCTTTGCCTACTGGAATCCCCGGCTGGTGAAACAGCAGCGCCTGATCGATCCGCAGACGGGCAAGGTCGAGGCGGTGCGCTTCGAACCGCTGCCCGATGCGACCCTCGAGGTCCGCGGTCAGCCCGTGCGTGCACGCGGGTGGCGCAGCAGCGCATCCGCATCTGGTACGCCGCCGACAGCAAACGCTGGATCGGGCTCGACGCCGACACCAAGGGCGACCACCAGCTGAGCTACCGACTGACCTCTGCACGGAGCACCCCATGAAGCCATCCCCGCGTACCTTGCTTGCCGCCTACCTCGGGGCGCTCGTGTGTTTTCTGGTGCTCGATGCCGTCTGGCTGTCGGTCATGGGGCCGCGCCTGTACCAGCCCGCGCTCGGTGCGCTGATGGCACCGCAGATCGACTGGACGGCGGCGGCGCTGTTCTACGCCCTCTACCTGCTCGGCCTGGTCGTCCTGGCGATCGCGCCGGCACTGGAGGCAGGCGAGCCCGCAGTGGCGTGGCGGCGCGGCGCGCTGCTCGGACTCGTGGCCTACGCGACCTATGACCTGACGAACCAGGCCACGCTGCGCGACTGGCCCTGGGCTGTCACGGCCGCCGACCTGGCCTGGGGCACGGCCGTGAGCGGCGTGTCGGCGTGGGTTGCGGCGCGCCTCACATCCCGACCAGCGCGCCGAAGAAACGCGCAATAGCCCCGTCGAAGCGCAGCCGGCCGTCCAGCGAGGCCAGGCAGATGCACTCGCTGCCGTCCTGGACCACCGGCTGGTGGTTGATCTCGGCATCGGCCGCATCGAAATCGCCGGCGCCGAACAAGGCCCGGCCATCGTGGAAGCGGCCATGCAGCACCTGCGTGAACTCCTGCCCCTGGTGCGTGTGCTGCGGCAGGTACTTGCCGGCCGCGATGCGCAGAAGAAAGACGTTGGCGTCCGGGGCCTCGGGCACTGTCACGCGGCTCCAGCGCATGCCGGGGCCGATCCAGCGCCAGGGCGTGGCACTGCAATGCGCGAGCGCGCGCGGCCAGCGCGCGCCGGGCGGCAGCGGTGGGGGCGCACTGACCCGCACGGGGGCGGGTTCAGCGCCTTCGTGCGCCTCGATCCGGGCCCAGGTGCGCGCCAGGGCGTCGTCGGCCAGGGGGGCGGCCGCCAGGTCGTCGAGCAGGATGCCGCCCACGGCATCGAGTGCGCGCGCGCGCTCGCGGCACAGCGGGCACAGTTCGAGGTGGCTGGCCAGAACCAGTCGCATGCCAGCGGGCATGTGGCCGGAGGACCGGGCCAGCAGCAGGTCGTCGTCGGGGTGGTGTCGGATGTCCATCATCAATGTTCCAGCAGGCGGCGCAGCTGCGCGACCGCCAGGCGCACGCGCGACTTCACCGTGCCCAGCGGAATGCGCAGCTGGGCAGCGATGCGGGCATGCGGCGCGTCTTCAAAATAGGAAAGATGCAGCACCTGCTGCTGCTCGGGCGGAAGCAGGCGCAGCGCGCCGCGCAGGCGTTCGTTCAGGCGCGCGTCGTGCAGCTGGTCTTCGACGGCCGGGTCGTCCGAGGGGAGCAGGTCGAAGTCGAACGCGTCTTCAGACGACTGCACACCCTGGCGCCGCCGCAGCGCGTCCACGCGCAGGTTCCGCGCGATGGCGAAGATCCAGGTCGTGGCGGCCGCCCGGGCCGGATCGAACAGCGCGGCCTTGCGCCAGATCGTGACCAGCGCTTCCTGGGCCAGTTCCTCGGCCTGGATGGCCGGACTGCCGCTGTGCATCAGGTAGTGCTTGATGCGCGGCGCGAAATGCGAGAACAGCTGCGCGAACGCGTCCCGGTCTTGCTGCTGCGCCACAGCCACCATCGCCTGGGCCCAGAGATCGTCGGGGCGGGGAGACGGCTGCGAATCGAGGGAGACCACGGTCAAGAGGGACGCTCGTCGACTGCGGGGCACCGGAGTGCCCGCAGAGGGGTTGGACGGATCGGGGGCGGCGGCCATGTCCTGTCATACGCAAAGGAGCGGCGTTCGGATCATCGCAGCGACACGCGGGCAATCCAAATGACCATTTCCTGCGTACAGGCAGCAAGACTCGCCAAAGGCTCCCCCATGCTGCCTCCTCTCGCCCCGCTTGCCCTGCCTGCCGCCTTGCCGATGCCTGCTTCGGTGTCCTCCGGCCAGCGCATCGCCGTCGTCGGCACCGGCATCGCGGGCCTGTCCTGCGCCTGGTTGCTGTCCCAGCGCCACGAGGTCACGGTGTTCGAGAGCGAGCCCCGGCTGGGCGGCCACAGCCATACCGTGGACGCGCCGGGCCGGCACGGCAGCGTGCCGGTGGACACCGGCTTCATCGTCTACAACGAGCCCGCGTACCCGAACCTCACCGCGTTGTTCCAGCACCTGGCGGTGCCGACCGCGGCCTCGGACATGTCGTTCGCCGTGAGCCTGGACGCCGGTGGGCTCGAATACGCCGGCACCGACCTGCGCGGCTTGTTCGCGCAAAAGCGCAATCTGGCGCGCCCCCGCTTCTGGGCCATGCTGCGCGACCTGCTGCGGTTCTACCGCGAGGCACCGCGCGATGCGCAGGTGGCAGGCGACCAGGCACTCGACGACTACCTCGATGCCCACGGCTATGGCCGCGCATTTCGCGACGACCACCTCTACCCGATGGCTGCGGCCATCTGGTCCACGCCGGCGGCGCAGGTCGGTCGCTACCCGGTCGCGGCCTTTGTGCGGTTCTGCGAGAACCATGGGCTGCTGCAGGTCAGCGACCGCCCCACATGGCGCACCGTGGTGGGCGGCAGCCGCGAATACGTGCGGCGCCTCAGCCAGCCTTTCGCCGACCGCCTCCAGCTGGACCGGGCCGTGCTCGAACTGCATCGCGAGCCGGCGGGTGTGCGGCTTCGCACCAACGCCGGCTGGTGGCCCGAGCGCTTCGACCAGGTCGTGCTGGCCACCCATGCGGACCGCTCGCTCGCACTGCTCGACGCACCCACCGCTGCCGAGCAGGCCCTGCTCGGTGCCCTTCCCTACAGCCGCAACCTGGCCGTGCTGCACCGCGACCCCGCCCTGATGCCGGCGCGGCGCGCCGTGTGGTCGAGCTGGAACTACCTCGGCACGCGCGGCAGCGGAGCCGCCCCGACGGTGACCTACTGGATGAACCGGCTGCAGCCCCACCTGCCGCAGGGCGCGGCGGCCGAGCCGCTGTTCCTGACCCTGAACCCCGCGATCGCCCCGCGGCCCAAGCACCTGATCCGCACCGAGGTCTACGACCACCCGCTGTTCGATGCCGCGGCCATGGCCGCGCAGCGCCAGCTGTGGCAGCTGCAGGGCCAGCGCCGCACCTGGTTCTGCGGCGCCTACTTCGGCGCCGGCTTCCACGAGGACGGATTGCAGGCCGGCCTGGCCGTCGCCGAAGCGCTCGGCGGCGTGCGCCGGCCCTGGCGCGTGGCGCAGGAGTC
>NZ_CALRZC010000226.1:0-13246 GCF_943372545.1 Variovorax sp. YR752
CATCGATTCCATATCTCCCGCTGCTGCGCAGCCGACGGATGAACTCGCTGACCTGTGCTCTTCGTCAATTAACACCTCGATTCGTCGCTGAAGTGTTGCATCGACGGGTTGAGCCCGCCCCTCCTTGATTTCGCTGCGGGAAGCACCCAGTGTCCTGCGCACACCGAGCGCTGTCGTGGTGCTGGCCGAGCAACGACCGCGCTGATGACGATCCCGTCGATGGGGTGCCTTGCGCAGCGAAATCAAGGAGGAGCCCGAAGGGCGGGGGACCTTCGCGGAGCACGGTACCCCATCGGCGGGATCGTCGCCCTGAACAAGATCAGTCGAACACCCCTGTGAACGCCACCCGGCTCACCACGCCCGAGCTGCTTGCGCCGACACCCATCGTCACGCTGTAGCGCCCATCCTGCGAGGTGCGGCGAATCGATCCGCCCATGGCGCTTTCACTGCGGAAGTTGCCCAAGCCCACGGCATAGCTGATCTTGCCGGGCACGACAGGTGCAGCCTCCATCGCAGCGACGCCCGCGATGCCCGCATAGGCGCGCCGCGCGTTCTCGTCCATCTGGTTCTGCAGGCGCGCAGCCGTGAGGTCGGTGTAGGCCTTGCCCAGCGGCAGGCCCTGCGCGGCGACGCTGTCGGTGTAGGCGTTGGCAGTGCTCACGCCCTGCTGCACCATGCCTTGCACCTGTCCCACGTTGGTCGCGTCGTCGGGCGCGCTGCCGGGCGCCACACCGGTGAGCTGGCGGTTGCCGAGCGCCACTTCGCCGCCCGACGACTGCAGCCCGCTCATGCCCACGGCCACGTAGTTCGACTGCGCGCCGCGCGTGGTCGTGCTGCCTGCGCCGAGCGCCACGCTGTTGGCGTGCGAGGCCGAGGCGTTGCTGCCGAGAGCGATGGCGTTGTCGGCACTCGCGCGTGCGGCGCTGCCCAGCGAAATCGCCTGGTTCGCGTTGACATACACGCCGGCGTCGGCACCGATCGCGATGTTGCCCGTGCCCATGACGTTCTGGCCCGCGCCGCTGCCCTGCGCGATGTTGTGGCTGCCCACCACGCCCTGGCCCGCGGCCGTGCCCAGCGCCAGGTTCTGGTTGCCCTGCACGCCACCGCCTGCGGACTGGCCCATGGCGACGTTGTTGCTGCCTGCCACCTGCGCGCCGGCCATCTGGCCCGAAGCCTGGTTGCCAGAGCCGGTCACGCCGCTGCCCGCGCCCTGTCCCGTGGCCAGGTTGTTGCTGCCGGTCACGTTGCGGCCCGCGTCGCCGCCATAGGCCTGATTGGCGTTGCCGGTCACGTTGCGTCCGGCGTTGCTGCCGTAGGCCTCGTTGCCGGTGCCCTTCACGTCGGTGCCGGCCCAGAAGCCGACGGCGTTGTTGTAGTCGCCGGTCACGTTCTGGCCCGCGCTGCGGCCCATCGACTGGTTCCAGCCGCCGACGACGTTGGTACCCGCGTAGTAGCCGATGGCCTGGTTGGCGTTCTTGCCCGACACGCCAGTACCGGCGCCCTCGCCGATGGCGAGGTTCCAGTTGGTGCTGACGTTGTTGCCCGCGCCCTTGCCGATCGCCACGTCGTTGCTGCCCGTCACGCCGGTGGTGCCGGCCTTGTCGCCGATGCCGAGGTTGCCCTTGGCCGGGTCCCAGGTGATCGGCTGGGCCGAGGCGATGCCCATGCCCATGCCCGCGGCGGAGCCGAGGGCCACGGCCAGCCCGAGCAAGGTCTTGCTGTGCGTTCTGTTCTTGCGCGTCATGTCGATCAGGCCTTCAGGTGCAGGGCCATGGCCGGATCGCTCACGCCGGGCTTGCCGGTTTCGACGCGGCCCGCAAAGCGGCGCTCGGTGTGCTCGGCGGTGACGGTGAAGTCGTACCAGTAGCCGCTCTTTTCCAGGCTCCAGTGCAGCATGCCGGTGGCGCCCGGCGCGACCTCGAGCGTCCAGGGGCCGTCGGCGCGGTAAGCGTTGGCCGTCACGGTGACCTTGCCGGTCGCCTTGCCCGTGTTGTGCACCTTCAGGTAGACCTGCCCGTCGACCGGTTCGTAGCAGACCTGCACCTCGGGCTTGAAGCCGGCGGTGTCGAGGGCGAGCGCGTCGCCCTGGAAGCTGCGCACATAGCCGTTGGTGCTGTAGACCCACAGGTCGTACTTGCCGCTGTCGCTTGCGCCGGTGTTCCAGTAGTCGGTCAGCTGCTTGCCGGCCTCAACGGTGTAGCGGCGCGGAATGCGGTCCAGGTGCAGCTTGTCGTACACGTGGAACACGGCGCCCTGCGTGCCGGAGTTCGCGAACACCAGCTGCACGAGGCCGCGCGGCTCGACGCGTGCGCTGGTGTGCAGCTCGTAAGGCAGCGCGCGCGAGAAGCGCGTGCCGGTCTCCTGGTACAGAGGCTGCGGCGTGGCCGGTGCCTTGGTGATGACGCCCGTGTTGGCCAGGCGGCGCTGCTCGGTATTGATCGCGGGGAAGTTGCTCGTGTCCGGCAACGTGGGAACGATCGGGTCGTTCGGGTGCACGAAGTCGAAGCAGGTCGTGAGGTCGCCGCACACGGCGCGGTGCCACGGGCTGATCGCGTCCACCGTGATGTCGAAGCGCTTCTCGAGGAAGCGGCCGACCGAGGTGTGGTCGAACACCTGCGAGTTGACCCAGCCGCCCTTGCTCCACGGCGACACCACGTACATCGGCACGCGCGAGCTCAGGCCCCAGGGGCGGATCTTGCCGGTCGTGGTGTTGTCGGCGGCGGCCAGGTAGCTGCCCACCGAGGCGTCGAAGTACTCGCCGTCCAGCGGCACGGTCGACTTGCCCATGAGGTTGCCATTCGCGTCGTACGACGGCACGGCCGGCATGGCCAGGTGGTCGAAGAAGCCGTCGTTCTCGTCGAAGGTCACGAACAGCGCGGTCTTGCTCCACACCGCAGGGTTGGATGTGAGCGCGTCCAGCACGTCGGCGATGAAGTCGGCCGCGCCGGCCGTGCCTTCGCTGCTGCCGGGGTGCTCGGCCAGCGCCTGCGTGGGCAGCACCCACGAGACCTCCGGCAGGGTGCCGTTCATCACGTCCTGCTTGAGCTGGGCCAGGAAGTTGGTGGCGCCGTCGGCCGCGTTGGGGCCGCCCGTGAGGCCGTGTTCATAGATCGGGGAGCCCGGCTGCGCGGTGCGGAAGCTCTCGAAGGCCAGGCCGCCGTGCATGGCGCCCGTCCAGTTGTTGTTCATGTTCTGGTAGATGTGCCAGCTGACGCCCTTCTTCTGCAGCACGTCGGGCAGCGTGTCCCACTTGAAGGCGCTGTTGACGTACTTGTAGTTGTAGTCGCCCGTGATCGGGTCTTTCTGGCCGGAGCCGTCGGCCTCCTGCGGGCGGCCCGCCACCCAGTTGGATGGCTTGGGCCAGCAGCGCGAGTTGATGGGTTCGGAGTCGGTGTCGGTGCTGTTGATGCCCTTCTTGCGCAGTTCGGGATTGAAGTTGGAGCCCGAGAAAAACACGATGCGGTTCGGATCGGTGCCGGTGAGGATGGAGCAGTGGTAGCTGTCGCACACCGTGAAGGCATCGGCCAGCGCGAACTGGAACGGGATGTCTTCGCGCAGGTAGTAGCCCATGGTCGCCTGGTTCTTGAACTGGATCCAGCGGTCCATCTTTCCCTGGTTCCATGCGGCTTGCTGGTCGGGAAAGTTGTGCGGCGTACCCGAGCCGATCAGCGCATTGGCAATGGTCGAGTCGCGGCGGAACGGCGGAATCTCCGCGCCGCCGGCGGGGTTCGACTGAAAGTACACCGACTTGCCGTTGGCCAGCGGAATCGGAAAGCGGTCGCCGAAACCGCGCACGCCGCGCAGCGTGCCGAAGTAGTGGTCGAAGCTGCGGTTCTCCTGCATCAGGATCACGATGTGCTTGATGTCCTTGATGGTGCCGGTGTCGACGGCGGCGTCGGCGGCGAGCGCCTTGCGGATCGTGGGCGGCAGCATCGTGAGGGCCGAGGCCGCGCCGACGGCGCCGGCCGACTTGCGGAAGAAATCGCGACGGTTGGTGGGGTTCATGGGGAGTCTTTCAACGCGAGGACAGAACAGAAGAAGTGGGAGGCGTGTCGATGAAGGCGGCGCGGCTCAGGGCGCGCACTTCAGCGCCGGCGTCGGCTGGCCGGGCTGCTCCGGTGTGGTGGTCGGGGGCGTGGTGCCGGTGGGTGGCAGCACCGGCAGACCGCCGCCACCACCGCTTCCGCCGCCGCAGGCAGCGAGGCTCAGGCACAGGAGAAAGCCCGCCGCAGCGAGGCCATACCGGGAAGAACGTGGGGTCATGAAGGTGTCCTTTTCTGGATCGAAGGGGCGTGGGAGGAAAAGCAAGACGAAGCCGGGCCGTGCAGGCCTCGAAGGGCTTGCACCGGAACGGAAGAAACGGAATGAACTCGGGTGCCCGAACGGGCGGATAAGTGGGTGTCAGCGCTCAGGCATAGCGGCTGCGCAGCCGGGCTGCGACCCTGTCGAGCACGAGCACCGTGAGGAAGATCGCGATCAGGATCGTTCCCACGTGCGCGTAGTTGTACATGTCGTAGCGGCCCTTCAGCTCCTGGCCGATGCCGCCCGCGCCCACCAGCCCCACCACGGTGGCCATGCGCACGTTGCGGTCGAGGATGTACAGCGTGTAGGCAATGAACTGCGGCACAACCTGGGGCAGCACCGCGAAGCGCATCACCTTGAGCTTGTTCGCGCCGATGGCACGCAGCGCCTCCTGCGGCTTGTCGTCGGCGGTCTCGATGTCTTCCGCGTAGAACTTACCGAGAAAGCCGGCCGAGTGCAGTGCGAGCGCCAGCACGCCGGCGATGGGGCCGAAGCCGTAGGCGAGCACCAGAAACAGCGCGCTCACCAGCTCGGGCACCGCGCGGAACATGCCGACCACGCTGCGCGCCAGCGTGTAGACGGCGCGGTTCGGCGTGTAGTTCTTGGCGCTGCACCAGGCCAGCGGCGCGCTCAGCACGATGGCCAGCAGCGTCGCCCAGATGGCGATCTCGAAGGTCTCGAGCATCTTCACCGCCACATGCCAGAGGTAGCCGAAGGGCTCGACCAGCACCTCGCGCCGGTCGATCACCTCCTCCATCTGCAGCGTCTGCGGGTTGAGCTTGGGCTGGCGCGATTCCTCCATCTCGACATGCGAGAACCACGGCAGCCGCTCGCGGTCGAAGCCCTCGATGCGCGACACCTCGGTGCGCTCCGACACCTGCGGCGGAAACAGCGAACGCGCGATGGTGCCCAGGCCCGACAGCACCTGCGACTGGTCGCGTAGGCCGACGGCCGCGAGCACGCCTTCGCCCGTGAGGGACAGCATGCGGCCCATCTCCACGCGCTGGCCGGCGAAGAAGCCGACCACCACCACGAGCAGCAGCACGGCGAGGCTGCGGGCGCCGAAGGGGCGCGGCAGGTCCCAGGCGGATGCGGGCCGGCTCATGGCACCAGCTCCAGCGTGCCGGCGTGCAGCGGCAGCGACGCTTCGGGCGCCGGCCGCGCGGGTGCCGGCGTGCGTCCGTAGACTGCATCGAACACCTTCGGGTCGAAGGCCGCGGGTGCGCCGTCGAACACCACCGCGCCGTGGCGCAGCGCGACGATGCGGTCGGCGAACTCGCAGGCCAGCTCGATTTGATGCAGGCTGCACAGCACCGTGGTGCCGCGCTCGCGCGCCTGTGTACGCAGCAGCGACAGCACGTCGTGGCTGGTCTGCGGGTCCAGGCTGGCCACGGGCTCGTCGGCCAGCACCAGCGGCGGCTCGAGCATGAAGGCGCGCGCAATGCCCACGCGTTGCTGCTGGCCGCCCGAGAGTTCGCTCACGCGGCGCAGCAGGTGCTGCTCCTCCAGGCCGACCGATTCGATCAGCGCGCAGGCCTTGGCACGCTGCGCGTCGGAGAACAAACCGAGCAGCGCGCGCCACGTCGGCACCGCGGGCAGCGCGCCGGCCAGCACGTTGTCGGCCACGGTGGAGCGCAGCACCAGGTTGAACTGCTGGTGGATCATGCCGATGCGCGGACGGATGCGGGCCAGCGAGTTCGCGGCAATCTGCACGCCCTCGACCTGCACCGAGCCCTGCGTGGGCTTGACCAGCCCGTTGGCCATGCGCAGCAGCGTCGACTTGCCCGCGCCCGAGGCGCCCAGCACCACGCAGAACTGCCCCGCCGGCACCTGCAGCGACACGCCGTCGAGCGCGCGCGTGCCGTCGGCGTAGTGCATGGCGACCGATTCGAAATTCAGCATGGCGACGCTCAACGCTCGGCAGACTTGGCGAGGATGCGGCCTTTGAGCTCGTCGGTCAGCAGGCCGAGCTTCTCGGCTGCGACGTTGAACTCGGCTTCGGAGAACTTCGTGTCGTAACCGTCGATCTTGCCGCCGCCATAGCCGCGGATCATGTCGGGCGTGACGCCGGGCGCCTTGTTCACGGTCTGGAAGGCGTCCTTCAGCTTTGCCTTCAGCGGCTCGGGCAGCTTCGAGTTGAGCGCCAGCGGCGGGTACGGAATGGGCATGCTGCGCGCCACCACCTTCACCGTCTTCGGGTCGACCACCCCCTGCTTCACGGCCTTCTCGTAGGAGTCGAAGGACAGCGAGGCCACGTCGACCTGGTCCTGCACCAGCGCGGCCAGGCTGCTGGCGTGGCTGCCGGTCATGCGGATGGCGCCGAGGTCCTTGGCAGGGTCCATGCCGGCGTCGAGCAGCATCGCGACCTGGAAGGTGAAGCTCGAGGCCGAGTTGACGTCGCCGAAGGCCACGCGCTTGCCCTTGAGGTCCTTGACCGACGCGATGGGTGCGTTGGCCTTGGCGAACATGCCGGCGTAGTACACCGAGGCGCCCTTCTCCACGCCCACGGCCAGCAGCTGCGCGCAGCCGCGCTTGTTCGCCTGCACATACGACACGGGGCCGAAGAAGGCGATGTCGGCGAGCTGGTTGCACATGCCCTCGACCACCGCGCCGTACGACTGGCCGACCTTGAGGTCGAAGTTCAGGCCGGTGCTGCGCGTGATGGCGTTGAACACCGGTGCGTAGTCGGCCTTGGTGCCCGACTCGGTGCCGCCGTCGGCCGGGATCAGCAGCACGCGCAGCGGCCGCTCGCGCGAGCCGTCGGCCACCGATTGGGCCTGCGCGGCCAGCGGCAGCGCGGCAGTCAGCGAAAGGGCGGCAGCCGCAAGGGCCAAGAGCTTTTTCATGGTCGGTTCCTTCGTTTGGAAAGCGGTGGGCGTGCGGTTGCAACGCCCCGATGAAGAGAACTTTAGGAGCCGCAGATGACAGGAAAATGAAATAAGCTCATTTCAAAATTCAAATATCACTGAGCAATATTCAATAGAATCCGCCGCCATGGCCGAGCCCCCGGACGGCCCCACCACCAGAGATTCATGAGCACGCATCACACGACACCAGGGACCACGAACGGAAGCGGCATCCATGCGCTGGCGCAGGCCCGCCACCTGCTGGTCGACCTCGACGGCACGCTGGTGCGCCAGCAGGAAGCGATCGACGGCGCGGCCCGCCTGCTCGCGCACTTTCACGACCGCTATGCCATCGTGTCCAACAACTCCACGCACACCGCGCAGGGCCTGTCGGTGCGGCTGCGCAAGCTGGGCCTGCGCGTGCCGCCCGAGCGCATCGTGCTGGCCGGCGAACTCGCGGTGCGCCAGCTGGCGCAGCAGCATCCGCAGGCGCGCGTGCTGCTGGCCGCGAGCCCCGCCCTGCAGCGCTATGCGCGCGCGCAGGGCTGCCGGCTGGTGCCCGCCGACGCCGACTTTGTGCTGCTCGCGCTCGACATGCACTTCAGCCACGCGCGCCTGTCGGTCATCGCGAACGAACTGCGGCGTGGCGCGAAGCTGATGGTGACCAACGCCGACGCCACGCACCCGGGCCCGCAGGGTCGCGTGGTGCCCGAGACCGGCGCGCTGCTTGCGGCCGTGGTCGCGGCCAGCGGCGTGCAGCCGTGGCGCGTGGTCGGCAAGCCCGCACCGCTGCTGTTCGAGGAAGGCCTGCGCTGCCTCGGTGCGAGCGCCGAGGGCACGGTGGTGGTCGGTGACAACCCACTGACCGACGGCGAAGGCGCCGCGCGGCTCGGCCTGGCCTGTCTGCTGGTGGGCGAGTCACCGGGTGCGGTGGCGCCCACAGTCGCCGGACTGCTCGCGCCGCCGGCGATGGAGGCCGCGCCTCAGTACCGCTTGAGCGAGAGCACGTCGAAGGTCTGGCGCAGCGTGCGCACCGAGGTGTCGTAGTCCGAGAGCGCCAGGCAGGCGATCAGCACGTCGATGATCGCCAGCTGCGCGAGCCGGCTCGTCATCGCCTCGGTGCGGAAGTTGGTTTCGCGCGCCATGGTGAACAGCAGCACGTCGGCAAAGGCCTGGATCGGTGATTTGCCGAAGTTGGTGATGCACACCGTGGCCGCGCCAGCCTCCTTGGCGAGCCGCGTGGCCATCACGGTCTCGTGCGTGCTGCCCGAATGCGAAATGGTGAGCACCGCCGTCTTCGCATTGGTGAGCGAAGCGCTGATGGCCTGCACGTGCGAATCGACCACCACCTTGGCATTGAGGCCGATGCGCAGCATGCGGTAGTGCGCGTCTTCGGCGATGGTGGCCGAGCTGCCGATGCCGTAGATCTCGATGCGCTCGGCCTTGCGAAACAGCTGCACGGCGCGCTCCATCGCTTTCGCGTCGAGCATCAACTGCGTGTCGTGCAGCGTCTGCACGTTGCTCTGGAAGATCTTGCGGATGACGGCGTCGGCCTTGTCCTGCGGGTCGAGGTCTTCGTGGATGAAATCCACCGGCCGCACCAGTTCCTGCGCCAGCGCGATCTTGACCTGCTGGAAGCCCGTGGCACCGAGGTTCTTGCACAGGCCCACGATGCTGCCCTCGCTCGACCCGGTGCGCTCGGCCACCTCGCTGACCGACATGTGGACCACCTCGCGCGGGTTCTTCACGATGAAGTCGGCGATCCGCTGGCCCACGGGGCCCAGCGACGACCACAGGGTTTCGATGCGCGCCAGCACCGCCGAGACCTGGCCGTCGGGCACCTCGGGCGGCGGTGCGCCGTTGGCCTTGGTGCTGGCGGGTCGGGAGGTGCTGTTGCGCTTCATGGCCACAAGCTTACCCGCGCCCGATGGCGCTTTTGTGCAGCACGGCCGCAGCCGCCTGGCCCGACAACGCCGACGAAAAAAGCTGCGCCCCTTCGCTGCGCAGCAAAGTCACGAGGCGCCGCGCCGCCGGCGACAGGTAGCCCTCCTTGCGGTACGTGACGCCCAGCTGGCGGCGCAGCGTGGTCTCCTTGAGCGGCACCTCGCGCAGCGTGCCTTCGCGGCCGGGCGCGCCGAGCGTGTGGCGCGACAGGAAGCTCAGCATGTCGGAGCGCGAGATGAGGCGCGGCAGCAGCGGGATCGAGTTCGCGTTGACCTGCACCGCGGGCAGCGGCAGCCCGCGCGACTGAAACGCCGCGTCGAGCCACTGGCGGCTGGGAATGGGGTCGGCGGGCAGCACCCAGCGCCATTGCAGCAGCGACTTCATCGTGATCTTCGGCAGGTCGAACACGGGGTGCTGCGGGCTGGCGGCGACCACCACCACGTCCTCGACGATCGAGTGCGTGACAAAGGCTGGGTCGTGCTCAGGCATGAGGCCGATCAAGAGGTCGATGGCGCCTTCGCGCAGCCGCTCGCGCAGCGCCATGCTGGGCGCGACGGTGATGTCGATGCGCGTGTCGCCGGCCTCGGCCAGCAGCAGGTTGCACACCTCGGGCAGCACGTGGTCGGCCGCAATGGGCCCGCTGCCGATGCGCACATGGCCCGCGTTTCCCTTGGCGAAATCGCTCACCTCGCGCAGCGCCTCCTCGGTGGCGCCGCGCAGCAGGCGGGCGCGCGCCAGCAGCACCTCGCCCACCGCCGTGAGCTGGATGCCCCGGCCCTTGCGCTCGAACAGCGCGCTGCCGAAGGCCTCTTCGAGCCGCTGCACCGCCTTGGTCAGCGCGGGCTGCGTGCGGCCCAGCTTGTCGGCGGCCTGGCCCAGGTGGCCGGTGTCGGCCACCACCTCGAAATATTTCAGGTCGCGCAGCTGGATGTCCATTCATAGCTCCGAGGAATCGTTGAATGAACATTATCGATTGGACGGAATGAATGGCGATTTCCACAATCCAGCCCATACCGACCCTCGAACGACCTTCTTCTTCCTCCATGAACCTCACCGTCCTGGTCACCGCGCCACGGCTCGCCACCGCCGGCGCCGACCTTCTCGCTGAAGCCGGCGCCCGCGTCATCTACCTTGCGAACGCAGACAGCGTTGAAGAAGTCGAGCGCGTGATGGCGAGCGAGCCCATCGACGCCGTCATCTCGCGCACCGTGCAGCTGTCGGCCCGCGCCATCGCCGCGTGCCCGACGCTGAAGGTGATTTCGAAGCACGGCGTGGGCGTGAGCAACATCGACGTCGAAGCGGCCACCGCGCGCGGCATTCCGGTCTACGTCACGCCCGGCGCCAACGCGCAGTCGGTCGCCGAGATGACGCTCGGCCTGATGCTCGCCGCCGCCCGCCGCATCGGCTGGATGGACCGCGAACTGCACGACGGCCGCTGGTCGCGCGCACAAGATGGCGTGGAGCTGCACGGCAAGACGCTGGGCCTGGTCGGCTTCGGCCAGATCGGCCAGCGCGTGGCCCGGGTGGGCCTCGCGCTCGGCATGCAGGTGGCCGCATTCGACCCGGCGTTGGGCAACGGGCCGAGCCCGGTGGCCGGCGTGCGGCTTCTGCCGTCGTTCGATGCACTGCTGCCGCTGAGCGATGTGCTCAGCCTGCATGTGCCGCTCAACCGCCACACGCGCCAGATGCTCGGCGCCGCGCAGCTTGCGGCACTGCCGCGCGGCGCGATCGTCGTCAACACGGCGCGCGGCGAGGTGATCGACGAGCCCGCGCTCATCGCCGCGCTGCAAAGCGGCCAGTTGCACGCGGCCGGCCTCGACACCATGGCCGACGAACCCCTGCCCGCCGGCAGCCTGCTGGCCTCCTTGCCCAACGTGGTGCTCACGCCGCATGTCGGCGGCTCCACGCCGGCCGCCCTCGCGGGCATGGCCAGCGGCGCCGCGCGCAACGTGCTGGGCTGGCTGCAAGGCCACCCGGTCGATCCTTCGGCTTGCGTGAATCCGCAGGTCTTGTCTTCCCCCCTTCTGCACGGAATCACCGCATGACCGCCCCGCTTTCCTGGCCGCCCGGCTACCGCATCAACCCGCGCGCGCCCGGCCCCGACGCCGCCCTCGTCGACGCCTTCCGCACGCTGCCCGTGGCCGCCATCGGCGATGCGATGAGCCGCAACGTCGGCACCGTCGGGCTGCGCCAGTACCACGCGCGGCTTGAGACGGTGCTGTGCGGCCCGGCCGTCACCGTGCGCGTGCGGCCCGGCGACAACCTGATGATCCACAAGGCGCTGATGATGGTCGCGCCGGGCGACGTGCTCGTGATCGACGGCGGCGGCGACGTCACGCAGGCGCTGGTCGGCGGCCTGATGCGCACGACCTGCATCGCGCGCCAATTGGCAGGCCTTGTCATCGACGGCGCGGTGCGCGACCTGTGCGAGTGGGCCGAAGACGGCATGCCGATCTTCGCGCGCGGCCACACGCACCGCGGGCCCAGCAAGGACGGCCCCGGCGAGGTGAACGTGCCGGTCTCGTGCGCGGGCCTGGTCGTGATGCCGGGCGACCTCGTGGTCGGCGACGCCGATGGCGTCATCGCCGTGCCGGCCGCCGAAGCGGCCGACGTGCTCGCCAAGACGCGGGCCCATCTGGCGCGCGAAGCCAAGATCCGCGAGACCAACCGCACCGGCACCGCCGACCCCGAGCGCTTCGACGCCGTGCTGCGCGCCAAGGGGCTGCCGGTCTGAGCGGCAGCCACGAGATCACCAGAACACGAATACCCCAGGAGACAAGACATGAACCGTAGAGACTTTCTGCAGACCACCGCCTTCGCATCCCTCGCCCAAGCGGCAGGCATGGCCTACGCCCAAGGCGACTGGCCCCAGCGGCCCGTGAAGCTGGTTGTGCCCTTCACGCCCGGCGGCGGCACCGACGCGACTTCGCGCCTGATTGCCGAACGCCTCACCTCGCTCGAGCGCTGGACTGTCGTCGTCGACAACAAGCCCGGCGCCGCCGGCAACATCGGCCTCGATGCCGTGGCCAAGGCCGCGCCCGACGGCTACACGATCGGCATGGGCCAGACCTCGAACCTCACGATCAACCCCTGGCTCTATTCGAAGATGCCCTTCGAGGCGCTGAAAGATTTTTCGCCCATCGCCGAAGTGGCCTCCCAGCCCGTTGTGCTCGCCGTGCGCGCGGACTCACCGTTGCGCACGCTGGCCGACTTCATCAAGGCCGCGAAGGCGAAGCCGGGCGAGTTCAGCATCGCGCAGGCCGGCAACGGCACCGTCGGGCACCTGGCCGGGGAAATGCTGGCGCGCCGCGCGGGCATCAAGGTCATGCAGGTGCCGTACAAGGGCGCGGGCCCGGCCATGAACGACCTGATCAGCGGGCAGATCGCGCTGTACTTCGGCAGCAGCGTGTCGGTGATGTCGCAGCTGTCGAACGGCCGCGCCCGCGCGCTGGCCGTCACCTCGGCCAAGCGCCTGCCCGCGCTGCCGAACGTGCCCACCGTGGCCGAACAGGGTTTCGCGAGCTTCGAGGCCACGACCTGGGTCGGCCTCGTCGGCCCGGCCGGCCTGCCCGCCGACGTGATCAACCGCATCAATGCGGCCGTCGTGAAGACGGTGGCGCGCAAGGACGTGCAGGACAAGCTCGCGCAGGAAGGCAGCGTGCCCGCCAGCGGCACGCCGCAGCAGTTCGACGCCTACATCCGCGCCGAGCACGCCAAGTGGGGCGCGCTGATCCGCGAAGCCGACATCAAGCTGGACTGAGCCGCATGGACCGGATCGACTGCGCCGTGATCGGCGCCGGCGTGGTGGGCCTGGCCATTGCGCGATCGCTCGCCATGGCCGGGCGCGAGGTGGTGATCCTCGAAGCCGAGCACGCCATCGGCACGCACACCAGCGCGCGCAACTCGGAGGTGATCCACGCGGGCATCTCGTACGCACCCGGCTCGCTCAAGGGCCGGCTGTGCGTGGCGGGCAAGGCCGCGCTCTACGCCTACTGCACCGAGCGCGGCATCGGCCACCAGCGCATCGGCAAACTGATCGTGGCGGTGCAGGACGCGGAGCTGCCCGAGCTCGACAAGTACATCGCGCTCGGCGCGGCCCACGGCGTGACCGACCTGCGCATCCTCGGCGCCGCCGAAGCGCGCGACATGGAGCC
>NZ_CALRZC010000227.1:0-13119 GCF_943372545.1 Variovorax sp. YR752
GGTCGTTCAGGAGGGCGGTGGTGCTGCTCATTGGGGTTCCAGTCGGATGGACTTGGCGATGTCGCGGTAGCGCGCGGTTTCGGCCTCGTAGAACTTCGCGGACTCGGCCAGCGTGGTCGATGGCGAGGCCTGCTGCGTCTGGGCCGCGAGCTGCTCGCGCACGCTGGATTCCTTCAGCGTCGTGCCGATGGCCTGGTGCAGTTTCTGCACCACGTCTTCGGGCGTGTTCTTGCGCACGAAGAAGCCGCTCCAGGTCTTGTAGTTGACGTTCTTCAGCTCCTTGCCTTCGCTGGCCGTGGGCACGTTCTTCAGCAGTTCAGAGCGCTGCCCGCCGAGCTGGCCGAGGATCTTCAGCCGGCCCTGTTCGGCCAGCGCGCCCATGGCGGCGCTGTAGACCAGCACGGCAAAGTCGACCTGCCCGCCACCGATGTCCTGCAGCAGCGGCGCGTTGCCCTTGTAGGGTGCATGCATGAGCTTCACGCCGGTGTCCAGCTGCACCTTCTCGAGGATCAGGTGGTAGAGCGAGCCGATGCCCACGCTGCCGTACGACAGCGGCTTGTCGGCCGACTTGCGCGCCAGCGCAATGAGTTCGTCGACGCTGTTGGCGGGCAGGTCCTTGCGCGCGACGAAGACCATCACGGCCTCGGCGACCGGATGCACCATGCGGAAGTCTTCGGCCTTGAGCTTGACGGCCGCATTGGCCAGCGGCGACAGGATGATCTCGTTGGGCGAGCCCTGGAAGATGTAGTAGCCGTCGGCCGGCGCGGCCAGCACCTTCTGCGCGGCCATGGCGCCGCTCACGCCGCCCAGGTTCTCCACGATCACCTGCTGGCCCAGTGCCTTGCCCAGCGGCACGGTGAAGATGCGCGCGGTGGCGTCCGAAGGGCCGCCGGCCGGGTAGGGGACCATCAGGTTCACGGGCTTGGTGGGAAAGCTGTCGGCGCTGGCAGGGCCCGCGGCCAGCATCAGCCCGCAGGCGAGCCAGAGCGCGGAACGGAAGAACGAGGTCGTCAAATCATGTCTCCTTCGTGGGAAGCCGGCTCGTGTGGCCGGATGCAAGGGGATGCTAGGAGCGAGCCTGTCGAACGTCCAATGCATTGTTGTCTGTATTAGCATGAGTCCAATGCATTCGAAATAACGAGGCTTTCGCCATGACGCTGGTTCAACTGAGGCACCTGATTTCGCTGGCCCACACGGGCTCGTTCAGCAAGTCGGCGCAGGCCCTGCACCTGACGCAGCCCGCGCTCAGCCGCAGCGTGCGCGCGCTCGAAGACGAGCTGGGCATGCCCCTGTTCGACCGCATCGGCCGGCGCAACGAGCTCACGGCCTTCGGGCGCGAGGTGCTGGAGCGCGCGCGGCTGCTGGTGTCGGAGGCCGAGGCGCTGCGCGACCGCGGCCGGCAGATGCGCGAAGGCGAGGGCGGCACGGTCCGCATCGGCCTCGGCTCCGGGCCGGGTGCGCTGCTGATGACGCCCTTTCTGCTGCACATGGCCAAGCACCATCCGGCCGTGCGCACGGAAATCGCGCGTGGCAGCACCGACCTGCTGGCGCAGGCACTGCGCGAGCGCAGCCTCGATGCGCTGGTGGTCGATGCGCGCGCGCTCAAGCCCGCGCCCGACCTGGCGCTGACCCACGTGTACGAGCTGCGTGGCGCCTTCCTGTGCCGCCGCGGCCATCCGCTCGCGCGGCTGCGCAAGGGCGTGAGCTTCGAGGCGGTGCAGCGCTATCCGATCGCCTCGACGCCGCTGAGCGACGAGGTGGCGCGCGGGCTGGTCGAGACCTACGGCCCGCAGGCCCATCCTGCCAACTGCGTGACCCTGCAGTGCGAAGAGTTGCCCAGCATTGCCGACGTGGTGCGCCAGAGCGACACGGTGCTGCTCGCGGTGCACGAGTCGGCGCCCGACCTGGTCGAGCTGCGGATGGAGCCGCCGATGCGCGGCACGGCGCGCTTCGGGCTCGTCACCCTGCGCCAGCGCACGGAGGCGCCAGCGCTGGAGATTCTTCGCCGGTTGATGAAGGAACGGATGGCGGGGGCGTAGGGCGGCGTCTGGTCAGGAAGCCGCGGCCGCGGGCAGCAGCCCGGCGGCCGACAGCGCCAGCTCGAGTTGGTCCAGCCGTGCCGCTATGCGCGTGCCGCTGGATGCTGTATCGCTGCGAGCGACTCCCTCCAATGCGTCTGCCAACGCTGCCACGGCCGCAGCGTCAACCATCAATGCCGCGCCCTTGAGCCGGTGCGCATGGTGCGCTGCACCTGTGGCATCCCCCGCAGCGAACGTGCTGCGCAACGCAGCAAGTTCTTCCGCCATGGCCTCGTGCAGCTGCGGTGGCACCGCGGTGCCAGGAGGTTGCGGCGACGGCGCGCCGCCCAGCCAGAGCTGCAGCATGCTCGACAGCTCGTCCAGGCGCAGTGGCTTCTTGAGCACACCGCCCATCCCGCTGTCCATGCATTTCTCGAGATGCGCCAAGTCGGTCGCGGCCGAAATCGCGATCACGGGCAGATGGCTGGCACCCGTCTCGCGCTCGCGCTCACGGATGCGGCGCGTCGCTTCGTAGCCGCTCATGCCGGGCATGTGGCAGTCCATGAGCACGAGCGCGAAGGAATGCGGCGGCTCGAGCGCAGCCAGTGCCGCCGCGCCATCGGCTTCGATCCGCGCTTCGTACCCCAGCGTGCGCAGTTGCTCGGCAATGATGAACTGGTTGCCCGGATGGTCCTCCACAACCAGCACGGTGGCCGCCGCACCGGAGGACGGCAGGCCAAGCGCCGCAGCGGCATCCTTGGACAATGCTTGTGCGGGCGATGCAAGCCGCACCGGCAAGGCGAACTCGACCGAAGTGCCTGCGCCAAGGCGGCTGGTCAAACGAATCTCGCCCCCCATCAACTCGACCAGCTCCTTGCAGATGGTCAGCCCCAGGCCCGTGCCGCCGAAGCGCCGGGTGGTGGCGTTGTCGGCCTGCGCGTAGGCATCGAAGACAGCGGCCTGTTGCGACGGCGCGATGCCGATGCCGGTGTCGCTCACGGTGACCGTCAGCCGGCCGTTCATGTCACCACCGTCCACAAGCGCCAGCGTCACATCGATGCGCCCGCGCTCGGTGAACTTCACGGCATTGCCCACCAGGTTGAGGAGCACCTGCCGCAACCGTGTGGGGTCGATCAGCACCTGCCGGCCCGACGGGTTGGTCGTGCGCACCTCGATGACCAGCTGCTTTTCCTGCGCGTTCACCCGCGCCACATGCGCCACCTTCTGCGCCAGCGCGTCGACATCGGTGCGGATCAGTTCGAGTTCGAGGCGCTTGGCGTCCAGCTTCGAGAGGTCGAGCACATCGTCCAGCAGCGACAGCAGCGCTTCGGCGGCGGCCGAGGCGGTGCGCGTGAAGCGCTTCTGGCGCGCATCCATCGGTGTGTGCTCCAGCATCTCGATGGAGGCCAGCACCGCGTTCATGGGCGTGCGGATTTCGTGGCTCATGACCGCCAGGAAGTGCGACTTGGTGCGCTCGCTCTTCTGTGCGGCGCGTTGCGCCACGCGGGCGCGCCAGGCGAACCAGCCGAGCAGCACGACCGTGCCGAGCAGCATCAGCAGCTGCGGCAAGCGGTACCGGATGATCGACAGCAGCGACGGCTCGCCGAAGTCCGTCTGTTCCAGCCATCGGTCGTTCATCTGACCGGTTTCCGCCGCCGAGAGGCTGGCCAGCGACTTCGCCACGATGGCGTGCAACAGCGGCAGGTCGGCGCGCACGCCCATCTGGGCGATGTACAAGAGGTCGCCAACAGTGCCAGAGATGCTCAACTGACGCGCATGCCTGCGGCGCATCATGGGCAGAAACACCGCGTCGGAGCCGATGGCGGCGTAGGCTTCTCCCGCGATCACCGCATCGAGGCTCTCCATCGGCTCGCGGGTTGGCAGCACGCGGACACCGGGATAGCGTTCGGCGAAAACATGGGCGTAAGACCCCCCGCCGCGCACGGCTGCCACCTTGCCGTCCAGATCTTTCATGGTGAGGACGATCGGGGCGTTGGTCCGCGTGACGATGATGGTCTGCGCCACGAAGAAGGGATCGGTCAGACGCAGTTTCGCGCCGACCTCGCGTGTGGTTCGCTGGGCGCTGGCGTTCGGGAACATGTCGACCTTGCCATCGAGAAAGGCCTGCTGGGCTTCCTGCCAGTCCTGGGTGGGGTTCAACTCGAAGCGCAGGCCCGATTTGCGGGCGACCGCGTCGAGGTACTCCGCCATCAGTCCCTTGTAGCGGCCGTGCTCGATGTACTCCAGCGGGCTCAGCCGCGTGTCCGCTGCATACCGCACGACGGGGTTTGCGTTCATCCAGCGATGCTCTTCCTCGGTGAAGACGGGTTGCGTCTGCGCCCACGCGGAGCCGGCCGGGAGCGCCATGGCGGTTCCCATGATCCACATGGCCACCGCCCGGAAGGAGTTCCAGTGCCTCATGTCTTGTCCAGCTGGTGGCGAATCTTGAACAGCTCGTTGTCCGTTCGAATGCCCAGCTTGCGGAACGCCGCCTGCTTCTGCGTGCTGATGGTGTTCACGTTGCGAGAGAACTTCGCGGCGATCTGCGTGACCGACATGCCTTCCAGGCAGCAGCGCAGCACCTCGCGTTCGCGCGGGGACAGCAGGGGATTCTTCGTGAGCGCTTCGGCGTCGGTGCGGCCCCACGATGCTTCGGCGTGGGTCGCGATGTCCGCCGCCATGTCGGGATGCAGGTGGATCCGGCCCTTGGCCACCGTGCGGATGGCCGCCATCAACTCGCTCAGTTCCTGGTTCTTTCCGACATAGCCGCGCGCGCCGGCCTTCAGCGCCAGTGCCACCGTGGCCGCGCTGTAGTGCGCAGAGACGACGATCGTCTTGCTGCGCGGATGCCGGACCTTCAGTGCCCGGATGAGATTGAGCCCGTCGATGTCCGAAGGTCCGAGCGAGAAATCCATGAGAACGATGTCTGCCGGCAGGGTGGCCAGGGCGTCGAGCAGTTCGCGGCTGGTGGCATGGCTGCCGACCACCGACAGGCCGGGCTCGTCCGCCAGCCTGACGATCAGGCCATGCCGAACGACCGCGTGATCATCGAGCACCATCAGGCGAAGAGGCTGCGCGGCGAGGTGTGTCATCAGGACATTCCAGTGGACGGATCGTAGGCCGCTTGCCAACACGTCAATACCGTCCAAACGAGGGGGGTGGCCCCACGCATGACGATGGATGTCGACCCGGTTCCAGAGGGGAAGAACGCTTTCGCGCCTGCCGTCTGGATCGGAATTTAGAACTATCCCTAGATCGCCCCTCCGATTTTTCGTTGCATTCCTATATCGGAAAAAACACCCGAAAAGAACAATGAACCGGACCGAAAAGGCTCACAGGCGCCGGCTTCCTGGAAGAGGTGCAAGGCGCTCGAGATGCCGCATCGATTTTCGGATTCGGGCCTGTTCCGATGCCCTCAAAAAGCATCGCTTCGGGGCCATGGGTGGGTTTCAACGAATCCGTCGTTGAAACTTTTTTTGAAATTCTTGAGGAAATAGTAATGAAGAAAATTGCAGCTCTTGCCGCTGTCGCCGGCGTGGTCGCCGTGATGTTCGCGCCTGTCCAGGCGAGCGCCGAAAGTGCCGAACTCCGGATCACCGGCACCATCGTGCCGTCCGCCTGCAAGCCCGCTTTTTCTGGGGGCGGCGTGGTCGACTACGGCACCTTTTCTGCCAGCACACTGAACCCGACGGCCCAGACCACGCTCGCTGACAAGTCGATCCAGCTGACCCTGACCTGCGAGGCGTCTGCGCTGTTCGCCTTCAAGGTGATTGACGAACGCGCGGGGACCGCGGTCACTTCACTGGAAACCATCCCGACGTATGGCGCGGACTCGAAGTTCGGCCTGGGCGCTGTGGATGGAAAGAACATCGGCACCTATTCGTTGCAGATCACGAAAGAGACCGCCGACAACGGCGCGACCCAACACATCAACAGCGCGGACGGCGGCACCACCTGGTCGGCCTTTGCGGGCGGCTTGACTGTGGACGGCAGCAAGATCGTTTCATTCGCCGGCACGAGCACGGGCACCGTGCCAGGCCCCCACGCCTCCGTCACGGCCGATATCCGTGTGGTGACCGCCATCGACAAGGGCAGCAACCTGCCGCTGACTCAGCGGATTGCGCTGGACGGCCTGTCGACGTTCGAAGTCGTCTACCTGTAAGTCACACGGCGGTATCGAGCAGGGCCCGGCGCCAACGCCTCATCACTTGGCGGGCGGACGGCGTGACCACCACGACGGACGGCTGCGCGAGGCCCTGTCGTCGCGAGGTCGAGATTCGGGACTGGCTCCAGGCCGCCCCCGCGACATTGAAGTTTTTAAGGAAGTATCCGTGAAGAGAATTGCAACCCTTGCCGTGATCGCCGGCGTGGCCGCCGCGATGTTCGCGTCCGTCCAGGCGAGCGCTGAAAGCGCCCAACTCCAGATCACCGGCACCATCGTGCCGGCCGCTTGCAGGCTCGCCTTCGCAGGCGGCGGTGTGATCGACTATGGCAGCATTCCGGCCAGCTCGCTGAAGCCGACGGCCCAGACCACGCTCCCGGACAAGTCGACCCAACTGACCCTGACCTGCGAGGCGCCAGCGCTGTTTGCTTTCAAGGTGATCGACGAGCGCGCTGGGACCGCGGTCACTTCACTGACCACCGTCCCGACATATGACGCGAAAGCGAAGTTCGGACTGGGCGCGTTGGGAGGCAAGAACATTGGCGCCTATTCGTTCCAGATTGCGAATGAGACCTCCGATCAAGGCGCCACCACGCACATCTTGAGCATGACAGGCGGAGCCAACTGGGTGGGCTCTGCTAGCGGCGTGGCCGGTGACGGCAGCAGGCTCGTTGCATTCGCCGGCAGCCCCACGGGAACGGTGCCAAGCCCCCACACATCCGTCACGGCCGAGATGCGGTTGGTAACCGCCATCGACAAGGGCAGCAACCTGCCTTTGACCCAGAAGATCCCGCTGGATGGCCTGTCGACGTTTGAACTCGTCTACCTGTAAGCAACGGCTGACGAACCGCCCGTTTTGTGAAGTCCTTGAGGAAATACCCGTGAAGAAAATTGCAACCCTTGCCATGATCGCCGGCGTGGCCGCCGTGATGCTCGCGCCCGTCCATGCGGGCGCCGAAAGTGCCCAACTCCGGATCACCGGCACCATCGTGCCGGCCGCTTGCAGGCCTGCCTTTGCAGGCGGTGGCGTGGTCGACTATGGCACCATGCCCGCCAGCTCGCTGAACCCGACGGCCCAGACCACGCTCGCGGAAAAGTCGACCCAACTGACCCTGACCTGCGAAGCGCCTGCGCTGTTCGCCTTCAAGGTGGTCGACGAACGCGCTGCGACCACAGTCACTTCGCTGGAAACCATCCCGGGGTACAGCCCGGTAATGAAGTTCGGCTTGGGCGCTGCGGATGGCAAGAACATTGGCGCCTATTCGATGCAGATCACGAAATCGACCCCCGATCAAGGCGCCACCAAGCTCCTTCTGAGCGGGGACAACGGCGCCTCCTGGCTCAACGCGAACGGCGGCTTGGTCGGCGACGGCGGCACCATATTTGCATTCGCTGGCAGCGCCACAGGAACGGTGCCCGCCGCCCACACCTCCATCACCGCCGATCTCCGTGTGGTGACCGCCATCGACAAGGGAAGCAACCTGCCCTTGACCCAGAAGATCGCGCTGGACGGCCTGTCGACGTTTGAAGTCGTCTACCTGTAAGCCACACGGTGGCATCGGGCGGGTCCTCCGCCCGATACCGGGGGGTGCCGGCCATGGCGCCTGGCGCAACCCTCTGCAGGACATCTTGTTCCCAGGCGCGCTGCGGCCTTGAGGGCAACCGGGCATCGCGCCGAGACCGACCGGAATCGACGCCGTGCCGCCAGCTGGAGCCGGGGCCGACCTACAGCTCGTCGATCCATCCCCATTTTTTGATTCTTCTCGAAACGTCCTTTCGAGACGGCGGACGCGCTCGTCCGAAAAGAGGAAAGAGAACCATGAACTTCATCCCCGCGACTTTTGTTTTCGCACTGTCTGCCTCGACCGCACTGATCGCGGGCCTGGCCCCGCTGCCGCTTCATGCCGCAGGCATGCTGCCGGAGACCTCCGTCGTCATCGTCAACGAGAGCGATGGCGAAGCCAGCATCAACGTCAAGAACACGGACGCCAAGCCGGCCCTCATGTTCACGTCGTTGACGGGCATCCCCGGGGACGACGAAACGCTGCTGATCGTGACCCCGACGGTCGCCCGGGTCGAGCCCGGCGAAACACAGCTCGTGCGCTTTCTGCTGCAAACCCGGCAGCCGCTCAAGACGCAGCGCTTGCGGCGCGTGATCTTCGAAGGCATCCCGCCGAAGAACATGGCGCCGGGCGTGCGCGTGACCATGAACGTTCGCCAGAACCTGCCGGTGCTGATTCATCCCAAGGGCCTGGCGCAGGACGACCAGCCCTGGAAACGACTGAAATGGTCGGTCGGGATCGACAAGTTGCGCGTCGTGAACGACAGCCCGTACGTCGTACGCCTGGCCGCCTCGGTTCAGTTGCTTCCGTCGACCACGACGGTCGAGTTGCCGCGCCCCTATGTGCTTCCCGGTGAGACGGTGGAAGTCGCCGTGCCGGCCGCAGCGAAGGGTGCCGCCACGGTGCGGCTGGTGCCTGCGACGGTGTATGGCTTCACGGTGGCCAGCTACGACGCCACGCTCGCGGCGCACTGACGATGGCTGCGGCCGTGGGGGGAGGGCGCACCAAAGGCTTGTCGGTCGGTCTGCCGGCGATGCTCTCGGTGCTGCTGGTGTCTCCTTCGGCCTTTGCCTTGGCCTTGGCCTTGGCCGGCGAGGACCGCGCCGCAGTCATCGAAGAGGTCCTCAAGGAGAAGCCGAGCGCCGCGTTCGACCTGGACGTGCTCAGGCAGCGCGGCATCGACCCGAAGCTGGCCGAGTACTTCCAGCACGAAGCCCGCTTTCGCACGGGGACGAGCGTCGTGACGCTGTTCGTCAACGACGAGCGCCGCGGGCTGGTGCCAGCCACCTTCGATGCAGACGGTCGCCTGTGCTTCGACAAGACGCTGCGGGACAAGGCCGGCCTCGTGATGGACGGCGGGACGGATGACGCGCCGAAGAAAGACAAGGACGCAGCGGCCTGCAGTGAATTCCAGCGCCGGTTTCCAGGCACGATCATCGAGCTGCGTCCCGGCAAGGACGAGATCCGCCTCATCGTGCCGACCGATGCATTTCGGCCCCGCACGCGGGCCGACACCTTCAGCCGCGGCGGCGTCGCCGGCCTTCTGAACTACGACGTGCTGACGATGGACAGCCGCCATGCCGGTGGCGCCAGCACCTTCCGCTCGCTGAGCACCGAAGCCGGCCTGAACGTCGGCGACTGGATCTTTCGAAGCCGGCAGAGCTACGCGTCGCAGAACGGCAAGGAGAGGGTGCAGCACCTCTATGCCTATGGCCAGAAGACGCTGACCGGCCTGGGGGCCACGGTGCAGGGCGGCCAGATCAACATTGCCAGTTCGATCTTCCCGGGGGATCCGATCCTGGGCGTGCAGATCGTCCCGGAGGACGCCCTGCGCGCGGATGCACGCGACAACGGCACCGTGGTCGAAGGCATCGCCCACACGCAGGCCCGCGTGGAGGTGCGCCAGAACAACGCGCTCATCTACTCGACGGTCGTCCCACCCGGGCCGTTTTCTTTGACGGGCCTGCCGCTGCTCAACGGCTCGAGCGACCTGGAAGTCACGGTCATCGAGGTCGACGGCTCCCGCCGGCCGTTCACCATTCCAGCGGCCGCCCTGGGCGCCACCGCCTTTCGCACGACGACGGGCTACGCGTTCGCTGCAGGCCGCTACCGGCCCTATGGCAACGGAGGATCGCAAGACAAGCCCTGGGTGGCGACGGGCACCGGCACCTGGGCGCTGGACACGTCCACCCACCTGACGGCGGGCGCCATGGCGGCCTCGCGCTACCAGGCCGCGGCATGGTCCGTGAATCGCATGCTGGTGCCGGGCACGATGGCGGGGTTTCGCCAGGCCGTGTCCCACGCCGCGGGCGAGGGCGTGCGCGGCACGCAGGTCAACGCCTCGGTGAGCAGCGCGGTCTCGCCCACCGTGTCGGCGTCGATGAGCGTCACGCAGCAGACCCAGGGCTTTCGCGACCTCGCGGACACGGTCAACGCGAACCTGCTCGACACCGGGTGGACGCGCCAGCGCTACAAGGGCCAGTACGCGGGCTCCGTGGGCTGGACCCACCCGGACTGGGGCGGTTTCCGGTTGGCCTATTCGCAATCCACAAACTTCAATGGGCGAAACATCCAGCGCATGACGGGCGCGTGGGTGAAGTCGTTCAAGCACGCCACGGTGTCGTTCAACGTGGAGCACAGCACCGGCGACCTCGGGCGCTTCGACAACAGGCATGCGGCCTATGTCACCGTGAGCATTCCGCTGGGTTCGAAGACGGTCAAGACATACGTCAACCGCTACGACAACCGCATGCGCACCGGCGCCACGCTCAACGAGCGCGTCAACGACGCCGTGAGCTACCAGGTCTCGACCGAGCGGGACAGCCGCGAGGGGCAGAACAACATCGACGGGCGCCTGAGCCTGCAGGCGCGCTACACGCAGGCCAACCTGGGGCTCTCGCGCAACGGCGCGAGCACCACCTACAGCGGGCAGCTGCAGGGCGGCATCGTCGCGCACAAGAACGGCGTCACGTTCTCGCCGTACCCTGTGGAGGACACCTTCGGCATCGTCTCGGTGGGGGGCGTGTCCGGCGTCAAGATCGTCACGCCGCAAGGTCCGGTATGGACCGATGCCTGGGGCCGCGCGGTCGCGCCCCGGCTGCTCCCGTACCACACGAGCCGGCTGGAGATTTCGACCAAATCACTGCCTCGCAACATCGACCTGGTGAACGGCTACCAGGAGCTCGAAGCGGGCCGCGGATCGGTGAACCACATCCGCTTCGGTGTGATCAATGCCCGCCGGGTGCTCCTGAAAGCCATCGGCCCCGAGGGGAGGGTGCTCGAAAAGGGCTTGGCGGTGGTCGACGGCGACAACCAGTACCTCACCTCGGTCGTGGACGGTGGGCAGGTTTTTCTGCCCGACGTGCAGGGCGGCGCGAACCTGAAGGTCACGCTGTCGAACGGCGACACCTGCAGGCTCGATTTTTCGCTGCCGGAGACGTCCGACGCATCCACCTACTTTGAATCGGCCAACGCCACTTGCACGGCCATGGGAGCACCGCAATGACCACCACGATACGAGGCACGGCGCTTGCCGCACTTGCCACCCTGGGCGTGCTGGCCGCAACGCCGGTGCATGCACAGGCATCGGCACGCTGCGATGCGCAACTGAGCGAGTCGCTCGTCGACTATGGACGCACGACCCGCGCGCAGCTGATGGAACGCCAGCCCGACCCCGCCCGCGCTTCGCTGGGCAAACGCCGGGTGACGCTCACGGCGGTGTGCGTCGAACGCACGGCGATGACGCTGTCGTTTCAGGGGGCGGCAGCGGACGACACGGGGTTTCGGTTTGCGAGGAACGATCGCTTCACGCTCAGGATTCTGGATGCGCAGCTCGACGGCAAACCGGTTCGCCTGGCTGCATCGCAGGTGGACGCCACGGGCGTGGCACCGTCCCCGGTCCTTCGGCCCGGCGACCGGATGTCTGCGATAGACGGCGCAGGCCTGGCCCAGGGTCAGCGCCTGACGGTACAGCTGGAAATCGAGCCGTTCGTGGGGGCCGCAGCGACGCGCGTCGCGGGAGAAAGCACATGGGAAGGCGCGGGGCGTTTCGAGGTCTTGCGCCGTTAGATCGAGCGGGGCCTCGTGCGCCCACTTTCGAGGAATCCCGAAACCGTGGCCCCGGCTTTTCGATGCATCCCTATTCGAGAAAAACCGCCCGGCGAAAACAATGGATCGCAAGAAACGGGACCACCCCTTGCTGGCTGTCCCGGCCCGATATTCAACTTGCCCAAAAAGCGATGCGAAGTCCGATCCATCTCTGGAGCGATCCTTGAAGCAGAGTCATTGCACTGTCCCCACCCCCCTCCTGACCACGCGGCGGCTGCCCATCTTGTTGAGCGAGTCCGAGTCCTGCACCCTTGCGGTGATCGACCCCGACCTCCAGACCCGAAGCCAGATGGGGCGTGCCATTCGCAGGCTCGGCCACTGGCCGATGGTCTTCAGCAGCGCATTGGAATTGACACAGGCGTGCCGCTACTTCGAACCCCGCTTTGCCGCCGTGGTCGTGGCGTGCCCGGTCGACGTCGGCACTGCAGGCGCACTGATGGCCCAGGTGCGGGAACAGGTTGGCCCGGATTGCCCGTTGGTCCTGTGCGCCGGAAAACGCGGTATCCGCGAGTTGGCGGTCTTGCACGTGCACGCGACCGATCACGTGGAGGTCACGCCGTCTTCATTCGAAGCGACGTACCTGCTGATGCGGTCCTTCCTGCAGCAGCGACAGACACCGATGCTGGACATGTTCGTCGAATGGGGGGCGTTTCGCCTCGACCTCTCCGCGGACAGCGCACAGGTGGCCGGCACCCGGGTCGAACTGACGCCCAATGAATTCGAACTGGCCATCGCATTGTTCAGGAACGTCGACCGGGTCTTGACCCACCACGGACTGCGCTCGCTGGTATGGGACCGCGGCCCTCGCTGCGGCTCGGGGGTGCTCTCCACCAATGTGTGCCGCTTGCGCCGCAAGCTCGGTTTGAGTGCCGGACGCCACGGGTTGGAGCTGCAGGCGGTTCCGGGACACGGCTACCGGTTGAGCGCAACGGCAAGCGCGCCAGAAGCGCACTGACGCTAGGCGGCCTGTGCGTCGGCAGCTGCCGCATCAGGCCGCGCCAGCCCGGACGCCACCGCCGCCAGGATGCCGCGCAGCCAGCGGTGAGCCGGCTCGTGCTGCGAGCGGTCGTGCCACAGCTGGTAGAAGCGCATGCGCGGAAAGCCCTGCGGCGCAGGCACCGCCACCAGCGGCAACGTGTCCACGAACTGCATGGCGAAATGGCGCGCGGTGGTGAACACCAGGTCGGTGCCCACCAGCAGGTGCGGCGCCACGGTGAAGTAGGGCACGGCAATGCAGGCTTCGCGCGTCTGGCGCAGCGTGGCCAGGTGC
>NZ_CALRZC010000228.1:0-13086 GCF_943372545.1 Variovorax sp. YR752
GAGCGGCAAAGGCGCACCCGGGCAGGCTCCGGCGCTTCGCCTCGGCGGTCGCCGCTGCGCGCCGACTCCCCTGCGATGCTCGGTCTCGCGGCCCCGTCGCAGAACTCACTTCGCGACCTGCGGTCGCTGCGTTCAAACAACCGCGACGAGTCAGAAAACGATGCGCGCTGCGCGCGCGGCCCCGAGCCCTGTGCTTCTCGGCGCCTCAGAGGCGCGCCTCCGCCTGCCCGGGCGCGCCTTTGCTGAAGCATCGGTGGCATGCCGCGATGCACACGGGAGCCGGTCATGACCGCAACGAACACCACCCTCCACAGGATCGAAGAGCGCGCCTTCTACGCCCTGCTGCTGCTCGGCGGCCTGGTCACCGCCGCCGGCCTCGGCGCCGCCCACTACATGGAAGTGCACGGCCACGTCGTCACCGGCATGAGCAACCAGGTGGTCTGGGGCCTGCCGCATGTGTTCGCGATCTTCATGATCGTCGCTGCGTCGGGCGTGCTCAACGTGGCCTCGATCGGCTCGGTGTTCGGCCAGACGGCCTACAAGCCGCGCGCACCGCTGTCCGGCGTGCTGTCGCTGGCACTGCTGGCCGGCGGCCTGATGGTGCTGATGCTCGACCTGGGCCGGCCGGACCGTGTCATCGTCGCGGCCACGCACTACAACTTCACGTCGGTGTTCGCCTGGAACGTGTTCCTCTACTCGGGCATGGCGGCAATCATCGCGGTCTATCTGTGGACGATGTTCGAGCGCCGCATGAACGGCTACTCGAAGGCCGCCGGCATCGCCGCGCTGGTGTGGCGCTTCGCGCTGACCACCGGCACCGGCTCGATCTTCGGCTTCCTCGTCGCGCGCCAGGCCTACCAGTCGGCCCTGCTGGCGCCGCTGTTCATCGTGTTGTCCTTCGCCTGGGGGCTGGCGGTGTTCCTGATCGTGCAGTCGGTGATGTACGCCTGGAACGGCCAGACCCTGCCCGACACGGTACGCCGGCGCATGGGGCGGCTGCTCGGTGTGTTCGTCGCCGCCTCGCTCTACCTGGTGGCGGTCTACCACTTGACCAACCTGTACTTCGCGCGGCAGTCGGCCTTCGAGGCTTTCATCCTGCTCGGCCGCGGCGACGAGCTCGGCGTCTACGCGGCGCTGTTCTGGGGTGGCTACGTGCTGGTCGGCGCACTGCTGCCGATGCTGCTGCTGTTCACCCCGCGCGGCGCCGGGCCGAACGGCATGCTGACGGCCAGCGCACTGGTAGTGGCCGGCGCCTTCGCACTGCTGTTCGTCTTCATCGTCGGCGGGCAGTCGTTCCCGCTGGAGATCTTCCCCGGGCACGAGGTGTCGAGCAGCTTTGCCGACGGCGCGGTCGAGCTCTACCGGCCGCGCTGGCCCGAGTGGCTGCTCGGCGTGGGCGGCCTCGGCGCCGCGTTCGTGCTGACACTGATCGGCGTGCGCGCGCTGGACGTGTTGCCGCACGACGAGGGGGTGTCATGAGACGGGTCGAGGGGCTGTCATGAGTCATCCGGCGCTGCTCGTCTCCGCGGCCCACAAGTCGTCGGGCAAGACCACGGTGACGCTGGGCTTGGCCGCCGCGCTGAGCGAGCGCGGCCACACCGTGCAGCCCTTCAAGAAGGGGCCGGACTACATCGATCCGATGTGGCTCACGCTGGCCGCCGGCCGGTCCTGCGTGAACCTCGACCCGCAGCTGATGGCCGCCGGCGAGATCGAGGCGGCCTTCTCCCAACGCATGCAAGGGGCCGGCATCGGCCTGGTCGAAGGCAACAAGGGGCTGTACGACGGCCTGGCATTGGACGGCAGCAACAGCAACGCCGCGCTGGCCACCCAGCTCGGCCTGCCGGTGCTGCTGGTGCTCGATGCGCGCGGCATGACACGCGGCATCGCGCCGCTGATCCTCGGCTACCAGGCTTTCGACCGCAGCATCCGCATCGGCGGCGTGATCCTCAACCGCGTCGGCGGCTCGCGCCACGAGGCCAAGCTGCGCGCGGTGATCGAGCACTACACCGATGTGCCGGTGCTCGGCGCGGTGCCGCAGGACGCGCGGCTCGAGCTGGTCGAGCGGCATCTCGGCCTGATGCCCGATCGCGAGCTGGGCGATGCACCGCAGCGCGTTCGCGCCATGGGCGAGCTGATCGCCGAGCGGGTCGACCTCGACCGCGTGCTCGCGCTGGCCGCCTCGCGCACGCACGATGACGCTGCCGCCGCCTGCCCGGCGCTGCGGCCGCTGCGCGAGCGCGCGCCGCTGCGCATCGGCATCGCGCGCGACAAGGCCTTCGGCTTCTACTACCCCGACGACCTCGACGCGCTGGTCGCCGAAGGCGCCGAGCTGGTGCCGATCGACACGCTGGCCGACCGCCACCTGCCGGCGCTCGACGGCCTGTTCATCGGCGGCGGCTTCCCCGAGCTGTTCATGGCCGAACTCGAGGCCAACGTCTCGCTGCGCACCGAGCTGCACCGCGCCATCGCCGCGGGCCTGCCGGTCTATGCCGAATGCGGCGGGCTGATGTACCTGGCGCGCACGCTGAACTGGAACGGGCGCAGTGCGCAGATGGTCGGCGCCATTCCCGGCGACGTGGTGATGCATGCGCGGCCGGTGGGCCGGGGCTACGTGCGCATCGAGGAGACCGCCGAGTTCCCGTGGCAGGACGAGGCCAGCGAGCCGATGCTCCGCCAGGGCCATGAGTTCCACCACTCGAGCCTGGAGAACCTCGATCCGTCCGTGCAGTTCGCCTACCGCGTGCAGCGCGGCCACGGCATCGACGGCACGCACGACGGCGTGATGGTGCACAACGTGCTGGCCTCCTACGCGCACCTGCGCCACACCGGCGGCAACGACTGGCCGCGCCGCTTCATGGCCTTCGTGCGCCGCATGCGCGACAGCAACCGGGCCGCGCTGTCGCCGCACCGTGTTGCGGGAGGAACTGCATGGTCGGCACGCTGAAGGACAGCATCCGCGTCGGCGACAGGCAGGTCGAGATCGACTCCGAGGGCTACCTGCTGCGCCTGTCCGACTGGTCGGAGGACTTCGCGCTCGCGCTCGCCCAGCGCGAGGGCCTGGTGCTCACGCCGGCGCACTGGGAGCTGATCCGCTTCCTGCGCGCGTACTACGCCGAGCACGGCGTGCAGCCGCAGGTGCGCGTGATGATCCGCCACTTCACCGAGGCCTGGGGGCCGCTGCGCGGCAGCAACCACCACCTGCACGAGATGTTCCCGCGCGGCGGGCCGCAGAAGCAGGGCAACCGCCTGGCCGGCCTGCTGCGCACCAAGGGCGAACATTGAAAGGAGACTGCGCATGTTCACGTTGACCGCGGCCGCCGCCGCACGCATCCGTCAATCCGCCGTCGAGGGCGGCATGGCCGACCTCGCGCTGCGTGTCGCCGCGCGGCAGGAGAGCGACGGCACGATCACCTACGGCATGGGTTTCGACGAGCCCGGCGAGGGCGAGCAGCCCTCGCTGCAGGCCGAGGGCGTGACGGTGCTGATCGCGACGGCGAGCCGGCCGCTGCTGCAGGACACGCAGCTCGACTTCGTCGAGCTCGAGCCCGGTGAGTTCAACTTCATCTTCGTGCCGCAGAGCCCTGCGCCGCGCGGCGCGGGCGGCTGCGGCAGCTGCAGCAGCGCCGGCTGCGGCTCGCGCGGCAGCGGCTGCTGAGCGGCACGCCACCATCCTCCGAGGAGCATCCACCATGAACGCGCGAGTCGAGCTTCCCCCTGCCGTGCTGCGCTTGGCGCGTGTGCCGCGCCCGGGCACGGTCCACCTGGTCGGTGCCGGCCCCGGTGACCCGGAGTTGCTGACGCTCAAGGCAGCGCGTGTGCTCGGCGCGGCCGACGTCGTGGTCTACGACCACCTGGTGTCGCCGCAGGTGCTCGAGCTGGTCGGCGCGCAGGCGCGCCGCATCTACGCCGGCAAGCAGCGCAACCACCACACGATGAAGCAGGAGGAGATCAACGCCCTGCTGGTGCGGCTGGCGAAGCAGGGGCGGCAGGTGGTGCGCCTGAAGGGCGGCGACCCGTTCATCTTCGGCCGCGGTGGCGAAGAGATGCAGGAGCTCGTGGCTGCCGGCGTCTGCGTCGAGGTGGTGCCAGGCATCACCGCGGCCTGCGGCGTCTCTGCCTACGCCGGCATTCCGCTGACGCACCGCGACCACGCGCAGTCCTGCACCTTCGTCACCGGCCACCTGAAGGACGGCGCTGCCGAGCTCGACTGGGCCGGCCTCGCGCGGCCGCGCCAGACCGTCGTGATCTACATGGGCCTGAGCGCGCTGGCACAGATCTGCGCCCGGCTGGTCGAGCACGGCATGGCGCCCGGCATGCCCGCGGCGGTGGTGCAGCAGGGCACCACACGAGAGCAGCGCGTGGTCAGCGGGACGCTGGCCGACCTGGCGCAGCTCGTCGAGGCGGCGGGGCTCGAGTCGCCCTGCCTGACCATCGTCGGCGAGGTGGTGCGGCTGCGCGAGTCGCTGGCTTGGTACGACGAGGCGCGGCAGGGCGCGGCGGCCGCGGACTTGCCGCAGGCCGAACTCAGCGCGGCGTTCGCCTAGCCGACTCGACCAGGCTGGGCGCCGAGGGCGAACCGCTGCGCTGCTCCACCGCGAACACCGCCGCTTCGACGCGCGAGTTCAGGTTCAGCTTGGTGAGGATGTGCCGCACATGCAGCTTCACGGTGTCGTGGCTGATGTCGAGGGCACGAGCGATGGTCTTGTTGCTCTCTCCGCGCGCCAGGTGCTCGAGGATCTCGCGCTCGCGTTCGGTCAGCGAGGACAGCAGGTCACGGCGCTCCGGGTCGCCCGAGCCGGCCTGCAGCATCTGCGCGAGCTTGAGGGTCAGCGCCGGCGCGACGGACAACTCGCCGCGTGCGGCACGGCCGATGGCGGCGATCACGTCTTCCGGCTCCATGTCCTTGAGCAGGTAGCCCTTGACGCCGGCACGCAGCGCCGCAGCCAGGTCGTCCTGCGCGTCGCTCATGGTCAGGATCACCGCCGGCGTCTGCACGCCCTCGCTGCGGATGTGGCGCAGCAGGCTGAGGCCGTCGGTGGTGGGCATGCGCAGGTCGAGCACCACCAGGTCGGGTTGATGCTCGCGCAGCAGGCCGACCACCAGGCTCGGATCGCCGGTGGACGCTGCCACGACCATCTCGCCGCGGTGCTGCAGCAGGTCGGTCAGGCCGTTGCGGCACAGCGAGTGGTCATCGACGAGAACGACCTTGAGCTTGCCTTCGCTCATCGTCGCTCCCGGTCCGGCGCAGGGGCCGGCGCGTGACAGGAGAGCCTGACCTGCGTGCCGCCGCCGGCACGCGGCAGCACCGCCAGTTCGCCACCCATTCGATGCGCCCGTTCACCCATGATGCCAATCCCGAAGTGGGAGCCCTCGTCGCATTGTTCGTCGCCGACGCGCGCGCCGATGCCGTCGTCCTCGACGCGCAACTCGAAGCCGATCGGCCCGCCGTCGATCGTCAGCCAGGCGTGCCGCGCCTGCGAATGACGCTCGATGTTGGCCAGGGCCTCCTGGACGATGTGGAAGACCTCCGTCTCGACCTCAGTGGACAGGCTCAGCGGCAGGCCGCGATTGACAAAACTCAGTTCGATCGCATTGCGCTCGCGGAACCGCGCCACCAGCGCCTCCAGCGCGTTGCTCAGGCCGCGCGGGCCGATGCGGGTGCGGAACTCGGTGACGATCTCGCGCAGGCTGGCATGCGCCTCGCCGATGGCCTGGCGCACGTCGCCCAGGTACTTGAGGGCGTGGGTGTCGTCGTGCTCGACCAGCGCGTCCTGCAGCAGGGGCAGGCGCATCTTGACGAATGTCAGGGTCTGGGCCATCGAGTCATGGATCTCGGCGGCCATCATCTGCCGCTCGTGCATGACCGTGGCGCGCAGGCTCTCGGCCTCCAGGCGGGCGTTGTCCAGCGCCAGGCCGAGCAGGTCGCCGAGCGAGCGCAGCAGCGCCATCACGTGCGGCGGCGGTTCGACGTCGTCGGCGAAGAACAGGTTGTAGATGCCGAGCACGCGGCCGCGGTGGCGCAGCGGCACGGCGAGCAGGCGGCGGCAGCCAGAGCCGAAGTAGCCGGTGCCGTCGTGCGCCATGCAGCCGCGCAACTCGGAGGCCCAGACCACGCGGTGCCCGTCGGCCGCGCTGCCGCAGACGCCGCAATGCCGGTCCACCAGGGTCTCGCTGCGCTGCACCGCCGGCGGCAGGCCGACCACGCTGGCCAGCTGCAGCCGCTCGCCCGACTCCGACAGCAGCCGCACGGCGCCGGCCTGCGCGCCGGCCAGCGCGACGATGGGCTCGAGCAGGCGATCGAGCAGCGCGCGCAAGTCCCGCCCCTCGGCCAGCCCGGCCGCGATCTGCGCCAGCAGTTCGGCCCCGGCGGGCCTCGTGCTGTCGGTGACGGTGGGGGAAGGGAAGGTGCTCATCTCGCCAGCCTGGGGGGCATTGAATCCGGTTTGCATCGACTGCGCCATCGGGCTGGACCCGAATACCCTATGTGGTATTTGGAAACGATGTTGCAAGAGGCTGCACCCGGCTGCGTGGGCGTGAACCGGAGGTCGGACGAATTACCCATATGGGTAGGTGGTCATTACCCGTCCCGGCTATAGACGCTGCGTGGCCCGGTTGCGCCTAATCAGGCCGCAATCGAGACCGGCGCATGCCTGTGCCGGACCCCAGCAATCCGGCGCGTGCAGTGGCCGGGTGACGAGACCACGATGCCGGCCACACCGCTCCACGACCCGACCGCCGCGCCGATCCCGGGCGCCCGCACGGAAGTGCGCACCACCACGTGCTACATGTGCGCGTGCCGCTGCGGCATCCGCGTGCACCTGCGCAACGGCGAGGTGCGCTACATCGAGGGCAACCCCGAGCACCCGCTGAACAAGGGCGTGATCTGCGCCAAGGGTTCGTCGGGGATCATGAAGCAGTACTCGCCCGCGCGGCTGACGCAGCCGCTCAAGCGCAAGCCTGGCACCGAGCGCGGCGCCGGCGAGTTCGTCGAGATCGACTGGGACGAGGCCTTCTCGATGCTCGAGGAGCGGCTGCGCCACCTGCGCGCCACCGACCCGAAGAAGTTCGCCCTGTTCACCGGGCGCGACCAGATGCAGGCGCTCACCGGCCTGTTCGCGCGGCAGTTCGGCACGCCCAACTACGCGGCGCACGGCGGCTTCTGCTCGGTGAACATGGCCGCCGGGATGATCTACACGATCGGCGGCTCGTTCTGGGAGTTCGGCGGCCCCGACCTCGACCGCGCGAAGCTGTTCGTGATGATCGGCACGGCGGAAGACCACCACAGCAACCCGATGAAGACGGCGCTGGCGAAGTTCAAGCGCCAGGGTGGCAAGTTCATCGCCATCAACCCGATCCGCACCGGCTACGCGGCGATCGCCGACGAATGGGTGCCGATCAAGCCGGGCACCGACGGCGCGCTGCTGCTCGCGCTGATCCACGAGATCATCGCGCTGGGCCTGTACGACCGCGAGTTCCTGGCGCGCTACACCAACGCTGGCCAGCTGGTGAACCAGGACGAGGCCAGCGACGACTTCGGCCTGATGCTGCGCAACGCCGACGGCGACGTGGTCAACCCGCTGCGCCCGGCCAACTTCTGGTGGTGGGACCGGCACGCAGGCCAGCCGGTACCCGACCACGCCGACGGGGCCGACCCGGCGCTGCTCGGCCGCTTCGCGATGCCTGACGGCACGAGTGCGGTGCCGGCCTTCCAGTTGCTCGAAGAGCGCGTCAGGCCTTACACGCCCGAGTGGGCGGCGGGCATCACCGGCATCCCGGCCTCGACGATCCGCCGCCTCGCGCAGGAGATGGGCATCACCGCGCGCGACCAGAAGATCGAGCTGCCGATCGCCTGGACCGACTGCTGGGGCCAGAAGCACGAGACGGTGACCGGCAACCCGGTGGCCTTCCACGCCATGCGCGGGCTGGCAGCGCACAGCAACGGCTTCCAGACGATCCGCTCGCTGGCCATCCTGATGAGCCTGCTCGGCACGATCGACCGGCCGGGGGGCTTCCGCCACAAGGCGCCGTACCCGCGCGCCGTGCCACCGAACGCACGGCCGCCGAAGGGGCCGGAGGCAGTGAAGCCCGACACGCCGCTCGCCGGCGCGCCGCTGGGCTGGCCGGAGAGCCCGGACGACCTGTTCGTCGATGCGCAGGGTGAGCCGGTGCGCATCGACAAGGGCTTCAGCTGGGAGCACCCGCTGTCGGCGCACGGGCTGATGCACAACGTCATCACCAACGCCTGGCGTGGCGACCCGTACCGCATCGACACGCTGCTGATCTTCATGGCCAACATGGCCTGGAACTCGACGATGAACACGTCGGAAGTCCGCAGCATGTTGAACGACAAGGCGGAGGACGGCGAGTACAAGATCCCCTTCCTCGTCGTCTGCGATGCGTTCCACAGCGAGATGACGGCATTCGCCGACCTGCTGCTGCCCGACACCACCTACCTCGAGCGGCACGACTGCATGTCGATGCTGGACCGGCCGATCTCCGAGTTCGACGGCCCGGTCGACTCGGTGCGCATCCCGGTGCTGCCGCCGACCGGCCAGTGCAAGCCCTTCCAGGAGGTGCTGGTCGAGCTGGCGGGGCGCCTCCAGTTCCCCGCCTTCGTCCATGCCGACGGCTCGCGCAAGTACCGCAACTACCCCGACTTCATCGTCAACTACGAAACCGCGCCAGGCTCGGGCATCGGCTTCCTGGCCGGCTGGCGCGGCAAGGGCGGCGAGAAGGCGATGCGCGGCGAGCCGAACCCGCGCCAGTGGGAGATGTACGAGAAGAACAACTGCGTCTTCCAGCACCACCTGCCGCCGTCGCTGCAGTACATGCGCAACTGGAACCAGGGCTACATGGACTGGGCGCAGCAGGTCGGCCTGCGGCGAGACCGCGATCCCATCGTCATCCACCTGTACTCGGAGTTCCTGCAGCGCTTCCGCCTGGCGGCGCAAGGAAAGCACAAGGGCAAGCAGCCGCCGGACCGGCTGCGCTCGCGTGTGCAGACCTACTTCGACCCGCTGCCCTTCTTCTACGCGCCGCTGGAGCAGCAGGCCACCGACACCACCAAGTACCCGCTCAACGCGCTGACGCAGCGGCCGATGGCGATGTACCACTCGTGGGACTCGCAGAACGCCTGGTTGCGCCAGATCCACACGCACAACTACCTGTTCGTCAACACGCGCACCGCGCTGGCCGCAGGCATCGCCGATGGCGGCTGGATGTGGGTCGAGTCGCCCTGGGGCAAGGTGCGTTGCCTGTGCCGCCACAGCGAAGCCGTCGAGCCCGGCACGGTGTGGACCTGGAACGCGATCGGCAAGCAGTCGGGCGCCTGGCACCTCGAGCCTGGCGCCAACGAGTCGCGCAAGGGCTTCCTGCTCAACCACCTGATCAGCGAGGAGCTGCCGGCGGCGCCGGGCGGCACCGCGCTGTCGAACTCCGACCCGATCACCGGCCAGGCCGCCTGGTACGACGTGCGCGTGCGCATCTACCCGGCGCAGGCCGGCGAGCCTGACGAGAGCTGGCCGCAGTTCAAGCCTATGCATGCGGTGCCCGGCATGAGCGCCACGCCGAACAAGCGCCAGGGCTGGATGGCCGGCCGCAAGAAGGCAAGGACATGACGCAACTGGCCCTGGTCATCGACCTCAACGTGTGCGTCGGCTGCCACGCCTGCGTGACGAGCTGCAAGCAGTGGAACACCTCCGGCTCGGCCGGGCCGCTGACCGACGACAACCCCTACGACGCCGACCCGAACGGCACCTTCTTCAACCGCGTGCAGACCTTCGAGGTCGGCCAGTACCCGGCCACGCAGACGGTGCACTTCCCGAAGAGCTGCCTGCACTGCGAGGACCCGCCCTGCGTGCCGGTGTGCCCCACCGGCGCGAGCTACAAGCGCGCCGAGGACGGCATCGTTCTCGTCGACTACGACAAGTGCATCGGCTGCAAGTACTGCAGCTGGGCCTGCCCCTACGGCGCACGCGAGTTCGACGAGGACCGCAAGGTGATGACCAAGTGCACGCTGTGCGTGGACCGGGTCACCGACAAGGCGCTGCCCGAGGCGCAGCGCAAGCCGGCCTGCGTGCTGGCCTGCCCGAGCGGCGCGCGGCTGTTCGGCGACATCCACGACCCGCAGTCCAACGTGTCGGTGGCGATCACCGAGCGCGGCGGCTACCCGCTGATGCCCGAGTGGGGCACCCGGCCGGCCAACCACTACCTGCCGCGCCGGCGCACGCAGATCACGCTGCATGCGGAAGACCTGCAGCGCCACGACAACCCGCTCAAGGTCGACGGCAAGCAGCCCGAGCCCGCGCACCTCGAGCCGGGGCGCGAGGACTTCGCGACCTGAGGGGCGATCAAATGTGTCACTGCGCATCAAGTCAGTCGCTGCGGGTCGAGCGCCGGGCCGCTCCCAAGCCGGCCCGCATCCCCTCGGGGGATCGGTCGATGTACCCATCGGACGAGGGGTCAGCATGAAACCTGCTTTCTCCGTCATCTTCCTCACCGTGCTGATCGGTGCCGGCCAGGGCCTGTTCCTGGCCCTGTACGCCTGCGAACTCGCCGGGGCCGCGGCCGAGCGCGGCTGGCTGGTCGGCGGGGCGCTGGTGTCGCTGCTGCTCAGCGCGCTCGGCCTGCTGGCCTCCTTCTTCCACCTCGGCCACCCGGAGCGGGCCTGGCGCGCCGCGGCGATGTGGCGCACCTCGTGGCTGTCGCGCGAGGTGATCGCGCTGCCGCTGTTCATGGCCACGGTGTTCGCCTGGGGCTTTGCGCACATGCTCGGCTGGCCGGGCACACGCTGGCTCGGCGCGCTCGCTGCGCTGGCCTGTCTTGCGCTGTTCCTCTGCACGGCAATGATCTACGCCTCGGTGCGTTTCCTGCAGGAGTGGGCCAGCCCGCTCACGCTGGTCAACTACCTGCTGATCGGCTGCGCCAGCGGCAGCTTGCTCGCTGCGGCGCTGGCCAGCCTGAGCGCGCCGGCCTGGGTCGAGCCGCTGGCGCTGGCCGCCTTGCTGCTGACGCTGGCCGCGCTGATCGGCCGCACCGCCGCGCTGCTGCGCAACGCACAGCTGCGGCCACGCTCGACGCTGCAGACGGCCATCGGCATCAAGCACCCGGCCATCGTGCAGCGTGCCCAGGGCTTCATGGGCGGCTCGTTCAACACGCGCGAGTTCTTCCATGGGCGCAGCGCCGGAATGCTGCGTTCGGTGAAGTGGTTCTTCCTCGCTGCCGGCTTCGTGCTGCCGGCACTGCTGCTGCTCGTGCTGCCGGCTTCGGCGGCGGTGCTGGCAGCGGCCTTCGCGATCCAGCTCGCCGGGTTGCTGGCCGAGCGCTGGTTCTTCTTCGCGCAGGCCAACCACCCGCAGAACCTGTACTACCAGGCGATCTCCTGATGTCGCGCCGCTGCGTGCTCCGTCCTGCCCGCTGGCTCGGCCTGATCGTGCTGCTGGCCATTGCGCTGCCCGCCCACGCGGCCGGCGTCGACGGCTCGGCCATGCCCTGGTGGTTCTGGCCGCTGGCGCTGTTCGGCGCCTGCTTCCTGATGGGCATCGTCGCGGTGCCGGCCGGCATCGGCGGCGGCACGCTGTTCGTGCCGATCGTCGGCGGCTTCTTCCCCTTCCACCTCGACTTCGTGCGCGGCGCCGGCTTGCTGGTGGCGCTGGCCAGCGCGCTGTCGGCCGCGCCGATGCTGATGCGTGGCGGCCTGGCCAGCCTGCGCCTGGCGCTGCCGCTGGCGCTGGTGGCCTCGGCCAGCTCGATCGTCGGTGCGCTGATCGGCCTGGCACTGCCGGTGGCGGCGGTGCAGACGGCGCTCGGCATCATCGTGCTGGCCATCGTGGCGCTGATGCTGTCGGCCGGCAAGTCCGAGTTCCCGCTGGTGCGCGCGCCGGACGCACTGTCCAGCGCACTCGCGCTCAACGGCGTGTTCGTCGACGGCGCCACCGGCCGGCAGATCGACTGGCAGGTGCATCGCACTGCCAGCGGACTGGTCGTGTTCCTGGTCATCGGCGTGCTGGCCGGCGTGTTCGGCATCGGCGCCGGCTGGGCCAACGTGCCGGCGCTGAACCTGCTGATGGGCGCGCCGCTGAAGGTCTCGGCCGGCACCTCGGGGCTGGTGCTGTCGCTGGTCGATTCGTCGGCGGCCTGGGTCTACCTCAACAAGGGTGCGGTGCTGCCGATGATCGCCGTGCCCTCGGTGGTCGGCATGATGCTCGGCGCGCGCATCGGTGCACGGCTGCTGAACGTGCTGCGCGGCGAGGTGATCCGCCGCATGGTGATCACCGTGCTGCTGTTCGCCGGCCTGCGTGCGCTGCTCAAGGGCACCGGGGTGTGGGCATGATCGCGCCCGCACCGCAGGCCACCGAACAGCTGCGCTACGCGCGCTGGCTGGACCTCGGCACGCGCGCCGGGCTGGTCGTGCTGGTGGTCTCCTTCTTCGCCTACGCCGCCGGCCTGCTCGTGCCGCACGTGCCGCACCAGCGCCTGCCCGAGCTGTGGACGCTGCCGGTCGGTGCCTTCGTGCAGGCCACCGGCGTGCCCACCGGCTGGAACTGGCTGGCGCTGGCCCATCGCGGCGACATCGCCAACCTGCTCGGCATCGTGCTGCTCAGCGGCTGCTCGCTGCTGTGCCTGCTGTCGCTGCTGCCGCTGTACGCCAGGCGCGGCGACCGCGCCTACCTGGCCATCTGCATCGCCGAGATCGCGGTGCTGCTGCTCGCCGCCTCGGGCGTGCTGACCTTGGGGCATTGAGATGCAGCCGGCCGCCGCCCCCTTCTCGCACCTGCTGCTCGCTACCGAGCACACCGCCCAGGACGCCGGCGCAGAGGCGATCGCCTTCGCGCTGTCGCAGCACTGCGGCACGCCGCTGATGGTGCTGCTGCCGCTGCTCAGCAACCCCGAGTACGAGCTGATGGCGCCGCAGCTGGCCATGCGCGCCGAGGCCGAGGCCGCGCAGCGCCTGCACGAGCTGCGCGAGATGGCCGCCGGCGCCGGCGTGGCCATCGAGCCGCAGGTGCGCCGCGGGCCGGCGCGGTACGAGGAGATCGTCGCCGAGGCGCGCGAGCGCGCTGCCGACCTGATCGTCATCCGCCGCCG
>NZ_CALRZC010000229.1:0-12999 GCF_943372545.1 Variovorax sp. YR752
CGCCGCTCAGTTCCTCATCGACGCTGGAAGGCGGGGTGGGAGAGTTCTCATTGCCGTCGGTCCGTCTCAGCGGCCGATGCCGCCACGGGCGTCTCTCCACCCCAGCGCCTTGAACCATACAAGCCACCAGCGGGCAGCGCCTGCCGCGACGCTCAAAGAAGGCACGAAAGCAGACGCACGCGAACCTCGGCTCAGGGCCGCGAACGGCCAATGCAAACAAGTTGGTTGAGCTCGAACTCATTTCCGCCTGAGCCATTGATTACAGTGCTGCCATGAATCCCCGCAGCGAACCCAGTCACGCGCAAGTGATCGCGCTGCTGCAACGCGCACAGGCGCTGGCCGAACGCGCCGCTGCAGCAGGCCACCACCCCTTCGGCGCGCTGCTCGTCGGGCCGGATCATCAGACGGTGCTGATGGAGCAAGGCAACGTCGACAGCGTCAACCATGCAGAGGCGGTGCTCGCCCGCGAGGCGGCACGGCGCTTCGCGCCGGACGTGCTGTGGGCCTGCACGCTGGTCACTACCGTCGAGCCCTGTGCGATGTGTGCCGGCACCCAGTACTGGGCGCACATCGGCCGAGTGATCTACGGCATGGAAGAGCGCGAACTGCTGCGCCTGACTGGCAACCACGCCGAGAACCCGACGCTGGACCTGCCCTGCCGCGAGGTCTTCTCACGCGGCCAGAAGGATGTCCGCGTGATCGGCCCGGTGCCGCAGATGGCCGAGACCATCGCCGCGACCCACCGGCGCTTCTGGGCGTCGCGCTGAGCCGCTCCCATCGCTCCCAGGCCGCCCGCGCGGCGCAGATTCCCCGAGTCAGGCGGGTGACATCAAGTTACAAGCTGAGCAGACTCGCCGTCCATGCCCAGCCTGCGCCTGCCTCATCGCCTCGCACTGCTGACCGCCGCGGCGCTGGCCCTCGGGGCTGGCGTGCCCTCGCGCGCCGCCGTGCTGCCAGGCATCCAGCTGCAGGACCAGCACGCGGCCGCGCTCACTGCGGCCTCGGTCGCGCAGCGCGTGGTGCTGCTGCACTTCGTGTTCACGACCTGCTCCACCACCTGCCCGACGCAGGTGCGCGAACTGGCGGCCGTGCATGACAGCCTGAGCAAGGAAGCGCGCGCACACGTCCGCTTCCTGTCGGTGTCGGTCGACCCGCTCAGCGACACGCCCGCCACGCTGGCGGCCTTTGCGCGCCGCATGGACGCGCAGCGTCCCGGATGGAGCTTCGCCACCGGTCGGCCCGAACAGGTGCAGGCCCTGGTTGATCGCATGCAGGCGACGGCGCCAGGGCGGCCGCGCTCCGCGCCGCAGGACCACCGCACCTCGCTGTACCTCTTCGATGCCTCCGGCGAACTCGTGCAGCGCTTCGCCGGCGTGCCCGTCGACCGGCCCCGACTGGCGGCCGAGATCAACCGCCTGGTGGCCGCCAAGGCGCGCACGGCTCCCTAGCCCCCCAATCCGCCCCCGCGCGGCCTGCACGCCGCGCCCCCACGAGAAGAAGAACCATGCCCCACTGCACGCCGCGATTTGCCCTTGCCTTGTCGATGATCGCCGTCCTCGTCGCGTGCGGCGGCGGAGGTGATTCGAGAGTCGCACCGAGCGCGGTGGACACACGCAAGCTGGCGAAGGCCGCCAGCGACGAACTGTCGGTCGTGCTGCCCGATGTGGCCGACCCGCTGTTCCAGGGTCTGAACATTCCGGCCGATGCGCCGACACGCGGCATGTGGTCGGCCACGCAGGCCTGGCCGATGAACGGCCTGCATGCCGCGCTGCTGCCCGACGGCCGGGTGCTCACCTACGGCACGCCGCAGAACACACCGGCCACGCAGGACGGCCGCACCTACGACTTCTGGGATCCGTCGCAGGGCTTTGTCGCGGCGAGCCACGTGACCTCGTTCGACGCCACGCGCGTCAACAGCTTCTGCAACACCTCGGCCTGGCTGGCCGACGGGCGGCTGATGCTCACCGGCGGCAACACGCCGCTGGGCTCCTCGCTGCTGACGCCCGCCACCGGCAGCGCGCTGACGGACACGGCCACCTTGGCCGACCAGCGCTGGTACGCGACCATGCTGACGCTGCCGGACGGCCGCAACATCATGCTCGGCGGCATGGACCCCTACCAGGAGGACATGCGCAACAACCCGGACGCCGCCATCGCTGCCGGCACGGTGTCGATGACGCCGGAGATCTACAGCGCCGGCAGCGGCTGGCGCAGCCTGACCGGCGCACGCAGCCGCGACGCCTTCGGCCCCGACTACCTGCGCGCCTCCTACCCGCGCGCCTGGGTGGCACCGAACGGCCGCGTGTTCGGCATCTCCGCCGAGACGATGTGGAGCCTGGACGTCGCCGCCAACGATGGCGCCGGCGGCATCACCGTGCACGGCCGCTTCAAGGGGCCAGCCAGCGCCACGGTGCCGGTCAACGTGGGCGCCACCAACACCGCCGTGATGTTCGCGCCCGGCCGCGTGCTGCAGGTCGGCGGCAACGGCTACTTCAACGGCGACGGATTGCCCGCGAGCAACCTGGCCACGGTGATCGACTTCAACGACGCCGAGCCGGTGCTGACCGAGACCGCCGCGATGACCTACCCACGCCGCTTCCCCAACGCGGTGGTGCTGCCCGACGGCCGGGTGCTGGTCACCGGCGGCACGCGCGTGGGCAACAACGGCGGCGCCGATGCGGTGTATGCCGCCGAGATCTGGAACCCCGCCACCGGCGCCTGGACGCTGGGTGCCAGCGCGGCGCAGATCCGCGTCTACCACTCGGCCACGCTGATGCTGGCCAACGGCACGGTGCTGTCCACCGGCGGCGGCGCGCCCGGGCCGGTGAACAACCTGAACGCCGAGGTCTACTACCCGCCCTACCTGTTCCGCACGGTCGATGGCGCGGCGCAGCTTGCACCGCGGCCGCGCATCAGCTCGATCAGCTCGCTCGCCTTCAACCATGGCAGCGCCGTGCAGCTGCGCATGGCCGGCGAGGCGCCGGTGGCGCGCCTGGTGATGCTGGCCAACGGCTCGGTGACGCACTCGTTCAACAGCGGCCAGCGCTTCCTCGAGATCCCGTTCACGCAGAACGGCGCCTCGATCAGCGCCACGCTGCCAGCCAGCGCCAGCCTGGCGCCGCCGGGCTACTACCAGATCGTCGCGCTCGATGCCGCCGGCGCGCCCTCGCGCGGCGCCATCGTCTCGCTCGGCTTGCAAGGAAATCTGCCCGCGGCGCAGAGCGACATCGTGCGCAACCAGGCGGTGACGCTGGCAAGCACCAACGCGCCGGATCAGTCAGTGACCGTGGACAGTGACGGCATCGCCGGCCTGGCCGCCACGCCGAACAGCGCGCGCGCGCCAGCGGCAGCCCAGTTCTGGGTGCGCAACGGCCAGGCCGATGCCAATTGCCTGTCGTTCGAATCGGCCGCCTCGCCGGGCCAATGGCTGCGCCGGCGCGAGCAGCGCGTGACGATGGAGGCCGCCGACGCCAGCCCGGCCTTCGCCAGCGACGCCACGTTCTGCGCGCAGTCCGGCCTGTCCGGCGCGGGCGTGTCGCTGCGCGCGTTCGGCCCGGGCGATCTGTTCCTGCGTCACCGCGGCAACGAGCTGTGGCTCGAGGCCACCACCAGCGACGCCGCCTTCGCCGCCGACGCGAGCTTCGTGCCGCGCAGCACGCTGCCGCAGGATGCGGTGGTGCAGCTCGCCAGCGTGGCCGTCGACGGCTCGGTGGTGGCGGTGGACGCCAACAACCTCGGCGTGCTCGCCGCGCTCGGCAGCACGCCCGCCGAAGCGGCTCTTGCGCCGGCGCGCTACAGCGTGCGCGCCGGTCTGGGCGATGCGAACTGCGTGTCGTTTGAATCGGTGGCGGCGCCGGGCCGCTGGCTGCGCCATGCCGGCTACCGTGTGCAGTCGTCGGCCTTCGCCGATACGGCGCTGTTCCGCGCCGATGCCACCTTCTGCCCCGAGCCCGGCCTGGCCGGCACGGGCGTGTCGCTTCGTTCGAAGAACTTCCCCACGCGGGTGATGCGGCACATCGACGGCCAGATCTGGATCGATCCGCAGACCGCCGATGCGGCCTTCACCGGCAGCGCGAGCTTCCTGGTGCGCCAGTTCGCGCCGGCCGCGGGCCTGCCCACGCTCGAGGCGCTGCCTGCCGCGCCGGTGCTCGTCGGCACGGCCGCCTCCTGGAGCCCCGGGCTCGATGCCGCCGGGCTGCAGTTCAGCTGGGACTTCGGCGACGGCAGCAGTTCGCCGTACGCCGCCAGCAGCGCCGCGAGCCACAGCTACGCCAGCGCGGGGACTTACCTCGTCACGCTGACCGTGCGCAACGCCACCGGCCAGACCAGCTCGCGCAGCTTCCTGCAGGCGGTGGCCCTGCCGGCCGCCAGCGGCGCGCCGCGTGCAAGCTCGCAGATGCTGCTCGAGCCGCGCGGCAGTGCCGCCGCCCGGCTGTGGGTGGTCAACCCGGACAACGACTCGGTCAGCGTGTTCGACACCGCCGGCCCGGCCCGCCTCGCCGAGATCGCCACCGGCAGCGCGCCGCGCAGCATCGCCCGCGCGCCGGACGGCAGGCTGTGGGTGGTCAACCGCGACGGCGCCTCGATCAGCGTGATCGACCCCGCCACGCTCACCGTGGTGCGCACCATCGCGCTGCCGCGCGCCTCGCAGCCCTACGGCATCGTGATCTCCAGCGGCGGCAGCGCCTACGTGAGCCTGGAAGCCGGCGGCCGGGTGCTGGTGCTCGACGCGACCACGGGCAATGCGCTCGGCTCGATCACGGTCGGCGCCAACCCGCGGCACCTGGCGCTCAGCGCCGACGGTGCACGGCTGCTCGTCTCGCGCTTCATCACACCGCCGCTGCCGGGCGAAGGCACGGCCAGCGTGGCCAGCGCCGTCGAGGGCGTGCAGCGCGGCGGCGAGGTCGTGGTGATCGACACCGCCGCGATGGCCGTGCAGCGCACCGTGGTGCTGCAGCACAGCGACCGCGCCGACACCTCCATCTCCGGCAGTGGCGTGCCCAACTACCTGGGCGCGGCGGCGATCTCGCCCGACGGCGGCTCGGCCTGGGTCCCCTCCAAGCAGGACAACGTCAAGCGCGGCGCCCTGCGCAACGGCAGCGCGCTGGACTTCCAGAACACCGTGCGCGCCATCAGTTCGCGCCTGGACCTCGCCACCCTGAGCGAGGACAGCGCTGCACGCATCGACCACGACAACGCCAGCGTGGCCAGCGCCGCGAGCTACGACGCCAGCGGCGCCTACGTCTTCGTCGCGCTCGAGACGGCGCGCCAGGTCGCGGTGCTCGATGCGCGCAGCGGCGCGCAGCTGATGCGCGTCGAGACCGGCCTCGCGCCGCAGGCGCTGGTGGTGTCGGCCGACAACACGCGCCTGTTCGTGCACAACTTCATGGGCCGCAGCGTGCAGGCGGTCGACATCACGCCGCTGACGACGCTCGGCGAGCTGCGCAGCACCACGCTGGCCTCGGTGGCCACGGTGGGCACCGAGAAGCTCGCTGTCAACGTGCTGCTGGGCAAGCAGCTGTTCTACGACGCCCGCGACACGCGACTGTCGCGCGACGCCTACATGAGCTGCGCCAGCTGCCACAACGACGGCAGCCACGATGGCCGCACCTGGGACCTGAGCGCCCAGGGTGAAGGCCTGCGCAACACCATCAGCCTGCGCGGCCGCGCCGGCCTCGGCCACGGCCGGCTGCACTGGAGCAGCAACTTCGACGAGGTGCAGGACTTCGAAGGCCAGATCCGCGCGCTGGCCGGAGGCACCGGCCTGATGAGCGACACGCTGTTCAACACCGGCACGCGCAACCAGCCGCTGGGCACGGGCAAGGCCGGCCAGAGTGCCGATCTCGACGCGCTGGCCGCCTACGTCGGCTCATTGAGCCAGATGCCGCTGAGCGCGGCGCGCAGCAGTTCCGGCGCGCTGACGGCGGCGGCCCAGGCCGGCCGGGCGGTGTTCGCCGCGCAGGGCTGCGCCGGCTGCCACGGCGGCACCAGCTTCGCCAACGGCGGCGGCACGCTGCTGGCCGATGTCGGCACGATCAAGGCCAGCAGCGGCAAGCGCCTGGGCGCGCTGCTGCCCGGCATCGACGTGCCGACGCTGCGCGACGTGGCGCTCACCGGCCCCTACCTGCACGACGGCTCGGCCGCCTCGCTGGCGGCGGCGGTGCAGGCGCACCGCGGCGTGACGCTGGCGGCCGCAGACCTCGACAACCTGGTCGCCTACCTGGGCCAGATCGGCAGCGAAGAGGTGGCGGCGCCGGCGGCCCTGCCCGCGGGCGCGGTGCGCTGCGCCAGCGAGCGCGGCACATGCAGGCCGCCCTCGGGCACGCCGGCCACGGTGTACTACGGCGCCGACAGCCGCTGGGTCGGCATCGGCGCGGTCAACGGTTCGATCGCCTGCAACAACAGCGTCTTTGGTGACCCGGCCCAAGGCACCGGCAAGGCCTGCTACTACGTGGCAGCCACCAAGTGCAGCAACGAACGCGCTACCTGCACGGTGCCGGCAGGCAAGACGGCAACGGTGATCTACGGCGCCAACGGCCGCTATCACCTGCGCAGCGGCGTGAGCGGCGCGCTGGCGTGCAACAACACCACCTTCGCCGACCCGCTGCCCGGCGTCGGCAAGGCCTGCTGGCTGCGCTGACGGCGCACGCGGGCCGGGCGGCGCCCGGCCCGCGTGTCGATCAGAACGGGTAGTGCCGCGGTGTCGTCTGCACGGTGATCCAGCGCAGCTCGGTGAACTCGGCGATGCCGGCCTTGCCGCCGAAGCGGCCGAGGCCGGAACCCTTGACGCCGCCGAAGGGCATCTGCGCCTCGTCGTGCACCGTCGGGCCGTTGACGTGGCAGATGCCAGACTCGATGCGCCTGGCCACGTTCATTGCCCGTGCCACATCGCGGCCGAACACCGCCGCCGACAGGCCGTACTCGTTGTCGTTGGCGCAGTCCACCGCCGCATCGACGCCCTTCACGCGCACGATGCACTTCACCGGGCCGAAGGTCTCCTCGTGGTAGATGCGCATCTCGCGCGTCACGCGGTCGAGCACGGTGGCCGGCATCAGCGTGTCTTTCGCCTTGCCGCCGCACAGGAGCTTCGCGCCCTTGGCCAGCGCATCGTCGATCAGCGCGTTGCAGTGCTCCACCGTGCCCATGCCGACCACCGAACCCAGCACCACCGGTTCGGGCTTGCGCGGGTCGCCCAGCGGCAGCTTGCTGGCCTTGCCGACGAACTTGTCGATGAAGGCCTCGGCGATCTTCTCGTCGACGATGAGGCGTTCGGTCGACATGCAGATCTGCCCCGAGTTGGCGAAGCAGCCGAAGGCGGCGGCGTTGACCGCGTCGTCGATGTCGGCGTCGTCGAGGATCACCAGCGGCGCCTTGCCGCCGAGTTCCAGCACCACCGGCTTGAGGTACTTGGCGCAGGTCATCGCGATGATCTTGCCCACGCGCGTGCTGCCGGTGAAGTTGACCCGCCGCACCGCCGGGTGGGCGACCATCGCCTCGACCACCTTGCCGGCGTCGGCCGGTGCGTTGGTGATGTAGTTCACCACGCCAGCCGGGAAGCCGGCATCCTGCATCGCCTCGATGATCAGCTGGTGGGTGCGCGGGCAGTTCTCGCTGCCCTTGAGGATCACCGTGTTGCCGCAGGCCAGCGGCGCAGCGATGGCACGCACGCCGAGGATGATCGGCGCGTTCCACGGCGCGATGCCCAGCACCACGCCGGCCGGCTGGCGCACGCCCATGGCGAGAGAACCCGGCACATCGGAGGGGATCACCTCGCCGCTGATCTGCGTGGTCAGCGACGCCGCCTCGCGCAGCATGCCTGCCGCCAGCATCACGTTGAAGCCGGCCCACATGGCGGTGCCGCCGGTCTCGGCAGGCACCGCCTCGCAGAACTTCGGCGTCTTCGCTTCCAGCGCGTCAGCCGCCTTCAGCAGCAGCGCGCGGCGTTCGCCAGGGCCGGTCTGGCTCCAGGTCTTGAAGGCTTCGGCGGCAGCTTCGACGGCGGCCACCGCGTCGGCTTCGCTGGCAGCCGGCGCGCGCGTCGCGACGCTGCCGTCCAGCGGGTTGCGGCGCTCGAAAGTGGCGCCCTTCTCGGCCGAGACGGCCAGGCCGTTGATCAGCATCGACAGGTCGGACATGGTGTGCTCCTTGTGAACGGCTTGGGATGCAGTGGTGCCAGAACCCTGGCCCAGATAAGCGTGGCGGATGACGGTGGAACGCGCGAGCAGAAAGGCCGGCCCGCTGGCGACGAGCTTGCCGCGCTCGAGCACGTAGCCGCGGTCGGCCACGGCGAGCGCCTTGCGCACGTTCTGCTCGACCATCAGCACGGTGGTGCCGGCATCGGCGATGCGGCGCGCGATGGCCAGCAACTCGTCGACCATCTTCGGCGCCAGTCCGAGCGAGGGTTCATCGAGCATCAGCAGGCGCGGCGCGCTCATCATCGCGCGGGCGACGGCGACCATCTGCTGCTCGCCGCCGCTCATCGTGCCGGCGAGCTGATTGGCGCGTTCGCGCAGCTTGGGGAAGTCGGCAAAAGCCTGCTCGAGCCGCTTCGCGCGCTCTTCCGGCCCGACCAGCCAGCCGCCGAGTTCGAGGTTCTCCGCCACCGTCATCTGCGGGAACAGCTGGCGGCCTTCGGGGACCAGCGCGATGCCGCGCTTGACGATGTCGGAGGTCTTGGCGTCGCGCTCGATCTCCTCGTCGTCGAGCCTGAGCAAGCCGCCGCGCGGGATCAGTCCGGCGATCGCCTTGAGCAGCGTGGTCTTGCCGGCGCCGTTGGGGCCGAGGATGACGGTGAGGCCGGGGCGCGCTTCCAGCTTCAGGTCACGCAGCACGAGGAAGGGTCCGTAGCCGGCGGACAGCCCTTCGACCTTCAGGTGCGCGAGCTTGCGAGCGAGCATCGCTTCGATGTCGTTCTTCATGCGGCCTCGACCATTTCGTCACCCAGGTAGGCCTCGACGACCTCCGCGTTGCGCACCACTTCCGCCGGCGTGCCGTCGGCGATCTTGCGGCCCTGGTGCAGCACCAGCACACGCTCGACGTGGCGCAGCAGCGTGGTCACGGCGTGTTCGATCCAGATCACCGAGAGGTCGAGGTCGTCGCGCAGGCGGCGGATCAGCTGCGCCATGGCCTCGATCTCGTTCTCGGTCAGGCCGGCGGCCACCTCGTCGAGCAGCAGCAGCTTCGGCCGCGTGGCCAGCGCCATTCCGATCTCCAGCAGGCGCTGCTGACTGGGCGTGATCGCCGCCGCCGGCAGTGCGGCCTGATCGGCCAGGCCGATCAGGTTGAGGATGCTGGTCTCGTCCTTCAGCAGCCAGGAGGCCTGGCGGTGCCGGCCGGCGAACTGCAGGCCGAAGTCGATGTTGGCCGCCACGCTCAACTCGGCGAACACGCGCGGCGTCTGGAAGGTGCGCGCGATGCCCTGCTGGGCAAAGCGATGCGGCTTGGCACCCGTCAGCCGCGAGCCGCCGGCGAACAGCTCGCCCGCGGTCGGCTCGACCACGCCGGACAGCGCATTGAAGAAGGTCGTCTTGCCCGCGCCGTTGGGGCCGATGATGCCGACCAGCTCGCCCGGCGCGAAGGCGGCGCTGACGTTGTCGACGGCGGTGAGCCCGCCGAAGCGCACCGTCACGCCGCGCGCCTCCAGCAGCGGATGGCCGTTCATGCCGCCACCTTCTTGGTCTTGTCGCGGCGCAGTTCGCGCCACCAGCCGCGGATGTCGTCGCGCCACATCGTGAAGGTCTCGCGCCGCAGCGAGGCCAGGCCGCCGGGCAGGTAGAGCACCGAGAGGATCAGCAGCAGCCCCAGCGTCATCATGTAGAGCTGCGGCAGCTGCAGGCGCAGCGTCTCGGCCAGCAGGCTGAACACGATTGCGGCGATCAGCGGCCCCCACAGCGTGGCCGCGCCGCCGATCAACGCGATCAGCACGGTCTGGAAGCCGATGAAGGGGTTGAAGACGGTGGCCGGGTCGATGTACGTCCAGCGCACGCTCATCGCCGCGCCCACCGCACCGGCGAAGGCAGCGGTCAGCGCGAAGCCGCCGACCTTCACTAGGCGGGTGTTGACGCCGAGCGTCTGCGCACGCTGCTCGTCGGCGCCGATGCCCTGCATCGCCAGGCCGAAGCGGCTGCGCCGCACGAGGATGGAGGTGAGGATGGCGAGCACCGCGAGGGCGAGCACGGTGAGGTAGATGGTGTCGCGCTCGGGCACCACGCTGAGCACGCGCCCGACGGTGCCGGTGACCTGCTTCTCCCAGTAGGTGATGGCGTGGCGGATCAGCTCGGTCATGCCGAAGGTCAGCACCGCGAAGTAGGTGCCGCGCAGGTGCAGCACCGCCGCGCCCATCACCACCGCGACGCCGGCGGCGATGGCCGCGCCGAGCGCGATCGCCATCCACCAGCCCGAGGTCTCGAGCGTCAACGCGCTGGTGTAGGCGCCGATGCCGAAGAACGCCGAGGTGGCCAGCGACAGGTAGCGCGTGCTGCCGCAGAACAGGCTCCAGCTCGACGACAGGCCGACGTACATCAGGCAGGTCAGCGCCATCGAGACGGCGAACTCGCTGCCGTAGTGCGGCGCGGCCAGTGCCCAGCCGGCCAGCGCGAAGAGAACGAGCAGATCCCGCCTGGTGTTCATGGAGAGTCGCTCACTTGCGCGCAAACAGGCCGTTCGGTCGCCACAGCAGCACGGCGATGAAGATGCCGTAGGACAGCAGCGACTTGAGCGAGGGGCTGGTGAAGTGCATGCCGATCGCCTCGATCACGCCGAGCGCGAGCCCGCCGACCAGCGCACCGCTCATGCTGCCGAAGCCGCCGAGCGTGATGACGATCAGCGCCGTCACGGTGTAGGGCTCGCCCATGCTCGGTGAGATCGTGTAGGTCATCGACAGCAGGCAGCCGGCCACGCCCGACAGGCCCAGGCCGACGCCGAACATCAGCGGGTGCAGCCGCTCGGTGTCGATGCCCACCAGCTGCGCGCCGGTGGGCGACTGCATCAGCGCGCGCACGCCCTTGCCGTACAGCGTCTTCTTCAGCGTGACGATCAGCGCCGCGCTGAAGGCCAGCGCGAGCGCCAGCAGCAGCAGCTTGTTGGCGGCGAACTGTGCCGAGCCGATGGCCACCGGACTGGTGAGGAAGTCGTAGCCGCGCAGGTCACCACCCCAGGCCATCTGCGCGAAGTTCTGCACCAGGAACATCAGGCCGAAGCTGACCATCAGGCCGCGGGCTTCGAACACGTCGAGGTTGGGGCTGGTGCGGGTGAGGCGCCGGAACACCAGCCGGTGCACGCCGAGGCCCAACGCCATCAACAGCGCGAAGGCGACCGGGATCATCAGCAGCGGTGAGATGCCGAACTGCGTGGTTGCCATCCAGGTGAGGAAGGCGCCGACCATCAGGAACTCGCCGTGCGCGATGTTCAGGATGCGCATCAACCCGTACTGCAGGTTGAGACCCAGCGCGACGAGTGCATAGACGCCCCCGGTGATGAGACCGGAGGCGATCAGCTCGAGCCAGGCCCCGGCGGTCATCACACCCAGGCCGGCTTCGAAGCAACCAGAGGCGCCGTGGCATTCGCCTTCGGCCACACCACCTCGAATTCCCCCTTCTGCCACTGGCTGACCGTGCCCGGCGTGCCGACGTTCTCGCTGCCGGCGAACTTGATCTTGCCGATGATGGTGCTGTGCTCGTTGCCGGCCACGAAGTCGCGGATCGCCTTGCGGTCCAGGCCGACCTTGGCCACCGCCGCCGTCAGGACCTCCAGCGAGGCCCAGGCCGCGCCGCTGGCCCAGCGGTCGGGCTCCTTGGCGGCACCGAACTTCTTCACGTGGGCATCGAAGTAGGCCTTCGCGCCCGGGCTGGTCTTGCCGTTCCACGAGCCCATGCCGAGCACGCCTTCCGCGCCGGCCTGCATCACGTTGCGGTAGAGCTGGAAGGCCGTGCCGACGCTGGCATAGAAGAACTTCGGGTTGAAGCCGACCTCCTTGGCCTGCTTGCTGGCCAGGATGGTGTCGGGCGGGTAGGTCAGGCCGATGAAGGCGTCGGGGTTCTTGTCCTTCATCGAGCGCAGCACCGGAGAGAGGTCCTTCACGCCCAGCGGGTAGCTCTTGTCCTCCACCAGGCTGATGCCGCTGCCGGCCAGCGCCACCTTCAGCGCGGCGTAGTTCTCCAGGCCGAACAGGTCGTCGACGTAGATCACCGCGGCGCTCTTCGCGCCGTTGGCCTTCAGCATGTCGACCAGCGCATCCATCATCGGCTTGGGCTGCTGCAGCATCAGGAAGAAGTACGGCAGCTTCATCTCGATCAAGCGACGGCTCAGCGCCGTCGGCGCCAGGAACGGGTAGCCGAAGCGGTTGGCCAGCGGTGCGACGGCGAAGTTGGCGTTGCTGCCCCAGGGCGGCAGCACCAGGTCGACCTTGTCGCTGCCCATCAGCTTCTCGTAGGTGCGCACGCAGGTCTCGATGTTGCTCTGGTCGTCGCTGCTGATCAGCTCGATCGGCCGCTTCGTGCCCTTCACGTTCAGTCCGCCCGCGGCGTTCTGCTGCTCGGCCCACAGCAGGTAGTTGGGCTCCTGGCTGACCTGGGCGCCGGTGGTCCAGGGGCCGGTGCGGGCGATCGCGTAACCGACGCGAACCGGCGCGGCCTGGGCGCGCACGAGCGAGGGGAAGGCCAGCGCGGCGGGTGCGGCGGCAAGGGCCTGGACGACGGTGCGGCGAGTGCTCATGGTCTGTCTCCGTGGTGGGATGGAACCCGGCTCGATCCGGCCGGTGGGCGGGTGGTGTGCGACGGGATCGGATTCTTCGCACCCGCGGCCAAGGCGGCTTTGCGTGCCGTGCACCGCCACTTGCCGATCCGTGCAAGCCGACTAGGGCCTGTTAACACTAATTGCGCAGCGGTCGTTCTGCATTGACACTGTGTCGATGGAGATCACTGCAGCGCAATTCGCCCAGATCGAGCACTGCCTGCCTCGGCAGCGAGGCAACGTCAGCTTGTCGAATCTGCAGGTGCTCAA
>NZ_CALRZC010000230.1:0-12985 GCF_943372545.1 Variovorax sp. YR752
CCGGGCGCGGCGCCGCCGCCACGCCGCGGCCGTAGCGCACCACGCCCTGTGCATCGGCGACGCGCATGCTCTGCAGCTGAGGCAGCAAGGTCAGTTGCTGGTCGAGCAGGGCCTCGACGCGCGCCGGATCGAGGGTTCCGGCGGCGCCGAGGTCCTGTTCGAGGTCGAACACGACGTTGCGCAGGCCGACATCGACACGATCGATCTCGGCCTCGACGCTCTGCGCCAGCGCCGCGGCGAGGTTGTCGGTGGCGACTTCGGCGCGCTCGAGGAAGTTGCGCCGGCTCGCCGCCTGGGACACGATCACCAGGCCGACGACGAAGGTGATCAGCAGCAGGTTGAACCACAGCAGTCGCATGCCGGTGCCGGCACGCGCCACGGCGGCGGTCGCGCGCTTCAGTTCCAAGGCAGCATCAGCGTCAGCAGCAGCAGCTTCTCGAACTCCGGCTCGAATCGCGCGATGATCTTCTGCGGCTCGGGGCACAGGCCGGCATCGGTGATCAACCCGAACTGCACGCCGCCGCCGTAGGTCAGGATGCTCACGCCCATGCCCACGTCACCGGAGGCCGGCACCCAGAACATCGTCTGGCGCAGTGTCGAGCCGCACAGCTTCAGCGGCTTGGCCGGGCCGGGCACGTTGGTCATCACCGCCGTCGTCTTCTTCGCGAACATGCCCAGCAGCGCGTCCTGCACCGGCTTGATCAGCAAGCCAGCCACGGCCAGCACCGCGAAGGCGAGCAAGGGCTGGTAGCTGCCCTTGAGTTCGCTCATGCGCCGGCGCACCGCGTAGACACGCTCGACCGGATTGTCGATGCCGATCGGCAGCACCAGCGGCGCCAGGCCGAAGCGGTTGCCGAGCTTCCAGGCCTCGTCGAGCGGGCGCAGGTTGACCGGCACCATCGCACGGATCTCCTTGCCGGCGGGATCGTTGCCCTGCTCGCGCAGGTAGGCGCCGATCGCCCCAGCCACGCAGGCCAGCAGCACGTCGTTGATCGAGCAGCCCAGGCCCTTGCCGATCGCCTTGACCGTCTCCAGCGGCATCGGCTCGCTCCAGGCGACGACCTTCCTGCCGATCGGCTTGCCCTTGAGCGTCGTCGGCGAGTCGTCCGGCATGATGGCCAGCGCGGCGACGTCGCTGATCACCTGGTAGCCCACGCGCGCCATGTCCAGCGAGCCGAGCAGCGGCTGCTGCGGGTGCGCCAGCATGTCCATCGACCTGGCCACGCCGCTGCCGTACATGCCGATCGCCTTGATGGTGATGTCGGTCAGCGGCTTGAGCACCGCCTCGGACAGCCAGTCCTCCTCGTGCGCCTCGTCCGGCTGCTCGCGCTTCCTGCGCTGCGGCGGGTCCATGCCGCCGTCGGTGATCGACATCATCACCGAGATCAGCGCGATGCCGTCGCCGATGCAGTGGTGCACACGGGCGATCAGCGCGCTGCCGCCGTCGTAGTGCTCGACCAGGTGGAACTGCCACAGCGGGCGGTTGGGGTCCAGCGGCGTGGTGGCGAGTTCGCCGGCGCGCGCCTGCAGCGATTCGCGCACCGATCGGCCGCTGCGCCGCTCGAGCACTTCGCGCACCACGTGGTGGTGGAGGTCGAAGTGCGCATCCTCGACCCAGGTGGCGCCCATCGCGTCCTGCACCACCTTCTGGCGGAAGCGTTCGTACTTGAGCAGCTTGTCCTGCACACGCTGGCACAGCGCCTCGTAGCTGATGCCGGGCTCGAGCAGCCAGATGCCGACGATCATCATGAGATTGACGTCGTTGTCCATGCGCAGCCACGCGGTGTCCACGCGCGACATGCGCTCGGCGGATTGCGACATCGGGAATCTCCTCGTGGCGTTCTTGGGGTGGGCCAAGATGCTGGGTAACATCGGCACCGTCAATGGCGATTTTCACCCACAGGAGACGCTCTCATGGCCGACCTCAAGAAGACGTTCGAGCAGGCGGTGGCCGACTCGAAGAACCTGCCCGAGAAACCCGACAACCAGACGCTGCTGAAGATCTACTCGCTCTACAAGCAGGCGACCGCCGGCGACGTCGAGGGCAAGCGCCCGGGCTTCACCGACATGGTCGGCCGCGCCAAGTGGGATGCCTGGAACGAGCTGAAGGGCAAGTCGGCCGACGAGGCGATGCAGGAATACGTCGACCTGATCGAAGGCCTGAAGGAATAGCCTGCCCCTCGGCCGACGAGTACGCCGGCCGGTCCCCCGCGGGAACGCGCGGGCCGGCTCGGGGCGGCCCGGCGCTCGGCCCGCCAGCGACTACTTCTTCTTCGGGGCGGCCTTCTTCGCGGCCGCCTTGCTGCCCTTGGCCAGCAGCGCATCGAGGTTCTTCTCGATCTCGCCCTCGATCGTCTTGCTGAAGGCACCGAGCAGGAAGCCCAGCTTGGCATCGAGGTCGAAGTGGTCGGCCGCCACGATCAGGCGGCCGTTCACGCCGGAGCGCGTGAACTCCACCGTGTCGCTGGTCTCGCCCTCGAGCACGGTGCACTCCATGTCGAACTTCTTCTCCACCTCCTCGGCCCATTGCCAGGCGATCTCGCGTGCCTTGGCCAGGCCGAGCGCGTGCTTGCGCTGGATGCGGATGTCGGGCATGGATCAGTCTCCTGTCTGTGAAAGCGCGGCACGGCGTTCGGCCTTGGGCAGGGCGGCCAGGCGCCGCACCTCGGCGTAGAAGCGTTCGAAGTCCCCGCCGCTGCGCTGGAACAGCCGCTCGAAGTCGGGCACCAGCGCGTTGTAGGCGGCGAGCACGCCGAACGAGGCATTGTTGGCGCGCGCGAACCAGCCGTCATAGCCGGAAAACCCGGCCCATCGCTCGCGCTTCATCGTCTCGTACTCGGCACGCAGTTCGGCCATCAGCGCCGCCTTGCGCTCGCGCTTCTCGGCCTCGCTGGCCGCCGAGCGATACAGCGTGTCGAGCTTGCCGCGCCAGGCCATCGTCAACGCGCGGAAGTCCTGGCGGCGGCCGTCGAAGCTCGTGTACTCCTCGCGCGCCTGTGGCGAGGCATGCCTCGCCAGCCAGCGCGCACCGCCGATGCGCTCGACGGCGGTGGCGAAGGACTCGTTGAACTCGGTGTCGTCAGCGGCGTAGGCGATCTGGTGCGACAGTTCGTGGAAGATCAGCCGCGCCAGTTCACCTTCCGGCCAGTGGATGAAGGTGCTGAGCAGCGGGTCCGACATCCAGCCGCCGGGCAGGCGGCCGAGCGTCGAGTAGGCCGGCACGCCGTAGACGCTGACCTCGAGCTTGTCTTCGCGCAATGCGGTGGCATAACTGTCCGCCTCGGTGCGATCGAAGTAGCCGCGGTAGCCGGCGCAGCCCACGATCGGATAGCACCAGGTCCTGAGCTGCAGACTCAGCTCGGGCGCGGCGACCACGTTCCACACCGCGGCCGGGCGCTTCAGGTCGGCGAAGCGGCGATAGCTGGCGTTGTCGGGCAGCTTCAGTTCGCTGACCGCGAAGTCGCGCATGCGCTGGCTGAGCGCCAAGCGCTCCTTCAATGCCGCCTCGGCCTGCGCATCGCCGATCACCTCGGGCACCGGCCGCGCGGCGCGCAGCAGCGACAGGTGGCCGCCGACCGACTGCGCGTAGTAGCCGATCGAGCTGCAGCCGCTGGTCAGGCAGACACTCGCCGCTGCCAGCGCGAGCGTGCCGATCAGCCCCAGGCCGGCCATCAGCGCCCAGCGCCTCACGACACCCGCGGGGCCACGTCCACCAGGCAGTCGTAGAACGACGGCGCGCGGCCGATGTCGGTCAGCCGCTGGTGGGTGAGCTCGTTGACGTTGGTGCCCTCGCGCCCCAGCTTGCGCCACCACACGCCGAGGCCGTTGACCACGCCGGGCCGGGCGCGCTCGCTGACGCGGGCGGTGCAGACATAGCTGCCGCGGTCGTTGAACACACGCACCACCGCGCCGTCGGCAATGCCGCGCGCCGCGGCGTCGGCTTCGTGAATCTCGACGATCGGTTCGCCCTCGATGTCGCGCAGGCTCTTCACGTTGACGAAGCTGCTGTTGAGGAAGTTGCGCGCCGGCGGCGAGATCATCGCCAGCGGGTAGCGGCTCGCCAGCTCAGGCGTGCTCCGTGCGGACTCGTGGTTGGGCACGTTATCGGGCACGCCCAGCCCCGGCGCGTCGATCAGGCACTTGCCGGATGGCGTCGGGAAGCCGCCGTCGGCGAACGGCGCCTCCGGCAAAGGCAGCTTCACCCAGCCGTCGCGGCGCAACGTGGTGAAGTCGATCTCGCCAGTGAAGGCCTGTCGCGCCAGCGCCTCGTCGTCGTCGCGGAAGCAGGCGTCGTCGAAGCCCATCGCCGCGGCCAGCTCGCGGAAGATCTGCGTGTTCGGCTTCGCCTGACCCAGCGGTGCCACTGCCGGCTCGTTGAGCATCGCGTAGGTGTGGCCGTAGCTGGTGTGCAGGTCGAGGTGCTCGAGCTGCGTGGTGGCCGGCAGCACGTAGTCGGCGTGGTCGGCGGTGTCGGTCATGAAGTGTTCGAGCACCACGGTGAAGAGGTCGTCGCGCGCGAAACCCTTGACCACCTTGGGCGACTCCGGCGCCACCGCCACCGGGTTGCTGTTGTAGACGACCAGCGCTTCGATCTTCGGGCCGAAGGCCGACGAACTCTCGCGCAGCAGGTCGTCGCCGATCGTGCTCATGTTGATCGTGCGCGGGCGGCGGGCGCCGAGCAGGTCGGGCCGCTGCAGCGCCGCGTCGTTGCGGAAGCGCTTGAACCAGCCCGAGGCCGACAGCAGCATGCCGCCGGCCGCATCACGCCAGGCGCCGACCAGGCAGGGCAGGATGGCCACCAGCCGCACCGCGTTGCCACCGCCGTGCACACGCTGCATGCCGTAGTTCAGGCGGATCGCCGCCGGCTTGGTGGTGCCGTAGTCGCGCGCCAGCTGGCGCACCTCGTCGGCCGTGATGCCGCAGACCTCGGCGGTGCGTTCGGCCGTCCAGGCCATCGCCCGCTCGCGCAGCGCCGGCCAGCCTTCGGTGTGGCGCGCGATGTAGTCGTGGTCCAGCCAGTCGTTGACGATCAGCTCGCGCATCAGGCCGAGTGCCAGCGCGCCGTCGGTGCCGGGCAGCAGCGCGATGTGCTGGTGGCACTTGTCGGCCGTCTCGGTCTTGCGCGGGTCGATGCAGATCAGCTTCGCGCCCTTGCGCTTGGCGGCCTGCGCGAAGGTCCAGAAGTGGAGGTTCGAGGCGATCGAGTTGCTGCCCCAGATCAGGATCAGCTGGCTGTCCGCATAGTGCGCCAGGTGCATGCCGACCTTGCCGCCGTAGGTGGCGGCCAGCGCATCGCCACCCGCGCTGGCGCAGATGGTGCGGTCGAGCAGCGAGGCGCCGAGCCGGTGGAAGAAGCGCGCCGCCATGCTCTCGCCCTGCAGCAGACCCATGGTGCCGGCGTAGCTGTACGGAACGATGGCCTGGGGATCCTTCGCAGCGATGGCCTGCAGCCGGGTGGCGATGTCAGCCAGCGCGGCGTCCCACCCAACCGGCTCGAAGCGCCCGCTGCCCTTCGGGCCGACTCGCCGCAATGGCTGCAGCACACGCTCGGCGTGGTAGGTGCGCTCGGGGTAGCGCGACACCTTGGTACACAGCGCGCCGTGCGTGGGCGGGTGATCGGGGTCGCCCTGCACTTTCACCGCCCGGCCATCGTGCACGGTGACACGGATGGCACAGGTGTCGGGGCAGTCGTGCGGGCAGGCGGCACGGACGAACGGCAGATTCATGCGCGAACTATTGCACAGCGAACTTGTGAACACACCGACTTAGTGACAGATCACCGCGTCACGGAATGGCCATCGCCGTATTCTCCGCGCCAGCGCAAAGAACCGTCGGGGCTCGACCGGGCCGCCGCACACGAAGCGGTTTGGCATGTCGAAGCCCGCATGCATCGTTGGAGTACCTCATGAACCGTCGTGACGCGATCCGTCGCGTGGCCGCCACTGGCGCCACTCTCGCCCTGCCCGCCTGGGCACAGTCTTCCCGCATCGTGCTCGGCCAGTCGGCCGCGTTCAGTGGCCCCGCGGCGCAGCTGGGCATCCAGATGAACAAGGGCGCGAAGATCTTCATCGACCAGCTCAACGCCAGCGGCGGCGTGAACGGCCAGACGGTCGAACTGCGCACCCTGGACGACGGCTACGAGCCCGACCGCTGCAAGGCCAACACCGAGAAGCTGATCAAGGAAGATGTGTTCGCGCTGCTCGGCTACGTCGGCACGCCGACCTGCGTGGCCGCGCTGCCGCTGATCAACGAAGCGAAGATCCCCTTCTTCGGCCCGTTCACCGGTGCCGAGGTGCTGCGCGACCCGTTCAGCAAGTGGGTGTTCCACCTGCGCGCCTCGTACTACGACGAGACCGGACTGATCGTGAAGCAGCTGACCTCGCTGGGGCTGAAGAAGATCGCCGTGTTCTACCAGGACGACGCCTACGGCAAGGCCGGCCTCGAGGGCGTCAAGCGCGCGCTCAAGCCCCAGGGGCTGGAGCCCATCGCGCTGGGCACGGTGCAGCGCAACACGGTGGACGTGGCCAAGGCCGTGGCCGACATCGTCGCCAAGCAGCCCGACGCCGTGGTGCAGATCAGCGCCTACAAGTCCTGCGCCGCGTTCATCCGCGAGGCGCGCAAGGCCGGCTACGGCGGCACCTTCTACAACGTGTCCTTCGTCGGCACGCAGGCGCTGGCCGACGAGCTCGGCCGCGAGGGCCGCGGCATCATGGTCAGCCAGGTGATGCCCTTCCCCTTCTCGACCACCACGCCGATCTCGCGCGAGTACCTCGACGCGGTGGCCAAGGCCGGCCCGGACGCGCAGCCGAACTACTCGAGCATGGAAGGCTACCTGTCGGCCAAGGTGTTCATCGAGGGCCTGCGCCGCGCCAGCCGCAACCCGTCGCGCGAGGCGCTGGTCACTGGGCTGGAGTCGATCCAGAACGCGAACTTCGGCGGCTTCCGCGTCGATTTCAGCACCAAGGACCACGTGGCCTCGAGCTTCGTCGACCTGTCGATGCTGACCGAGGACGGCAAGGTCCGCCGCTGATCACATGTCCCGCGTGGCGGGCGAAGGAGCATCGATGAACCGTCGCCAGATCCTGCGCCATGCCGGCGGCCTCGGCGCCGCCTGGGTGGCCAGCCCGCTATGGGCGCAGTCGTCGGGCCGCATCGTGCTCGGCCAGTCGGCGGCGCTGTCGGGGCCTGCGGCCGCGCTGGGCACGCAGTTCCGCCTCGGCGCGATGCTGTACTTCGACAGGTTCAACGCCAGGGGCGGCGTCAACGGCCGCACCATCGAACTGCAGAGCCTGGACGACGGCTACGAGCCCGACCGCTGCGCCGAAAACACGAAGAAGCTGATCGACGGCGGCGCGTTCGCGCTGTTCGGCTACATCGGCACGCCCACCAGCCTGGCGGCGCTGCCGCTGGCCACGCAGGCCAGGGTGCCGTTCTTCGCGCCGTTCACCGGCGCCGAGGCGCTGCGCGCACCCTTCAACCGCTACGCCTTCCACGTGCGCGGCTCGTACTTCGACGAGACCGGCGAGATCGTCAAGCAGAGCACCGCCATCGGCATCAAGCGCATCGGCGTGTTCCACCAGAACGACAGCTATGGCAAGGCCGGCCTGGACGGCGTGGTCCGGGCGCTCAAGCCGCTGGGGCTGGAGCCTGCCGGCCTGGGCACCGTGGAGCGCAACACCGTCGACGTCGACGCGGCGGTGAAGTCCATCCTGGCCGGCAAACCCGACGCGATCGTGCAGATCAGCGCCTACAAGTCCTGCGCCGCGTTCATCCGCGCGGCGCGCAAGGCCGGCTTCGGCGGCACCTTCTACAACGTCTCCTTCGTCGGCACCAAGGCGCTGGCCGACGAACTCCAGCAGGACGCGCGCGGCGTCGTGGTCAGCCAGGTGATGCCCTTCCCGTACGCGCCTGTCTCGCCGCTGTCCGGCGAGTACCTTGCGGCGGGCAAGGCGGCGCTGGGCGACAAGTTCGAGCCCAACTACAGCAGCATGGAAGGCTATGTGGCGGCGAAGACCTTCGCCGAGGGCCTGAAGCGCGCCGGCGGCGCGGGCACGACAGACGCGCTCATCGGCGGCCTGGAGTCGCTGCGCGAACTCAACCTCGGCGGCTTCTATGTCGACTTCGCGCCGAACAAGCACACCGGCTCCAAGTACGTGGACCTGACCATCCTGACCGCCGACGGCCACGTGCGGCGCTGAGCGGGACAGCGCGGCGGCCGGGCCGCCGCGGGGCAGCTTCGCCGGTCGAAGGGTTGTCGTCCCGGCAGTAAGATCCGCCCGGACCCAGCGCCGGAGCGCCCGATGAAGTTGATCGAATCCATCCTCGCCGACGCGGCGAGCATTGCGGCCGTTCGCCGCGACATCCACGCCCACCCCGAGCTGTGCTTCGAGGAGGTTCGCACCTCCGACGTGATCGCGAAGCAGCTCACCGACTGGAACATCCCGATCCACCGCGGCCTGGGCAAGACCGGCGTGGTGGCGATCCTGAAGAACGGCTCGAGCGATCGCGCCGTCGGCCTGCGTGCCGACATTGACGCGCTGCCGATGACCGAGCACAACCACTTCGCACACGCCAGCCAGCACCCCGGCAAGATGCACGCCTGCGGCCACGACGGCCACACCGCGATGCTGCTCGGCGCGGCCAAGCACCTGGCCAAGCACCGCAACTTCGACGGCACCGTCTACCTGATCTTCCAGCCCGCCGAGGAAGGCGGCGGCGGCGCACGCGAGATGATCCGCGACGGCCTGTTCGAGAAGTTCCCGATGGAAGCCGTGTTCGGCGCGCACAACTGGCCCGGCATGGCGGCCGGGCAGTTCGCGCTGAAGACCGGCCCCTGCTTCGCCTCGAGCAACGAGTTCCGCATCGTCATCCGTGGCAAGGGCGCCCATGCCGCGATGCCGCACAACGGCATCGACCCGGTGCCGGTGGCCTGCCAGATGGTGCAGGCCTTCCAGACCATCATCACGCGCAACAAGCGGCCGATCGACGCCGGCGTGATCTCGGTGACCATGATCCACACCGGCGAGGCCACCAACGTGGTGCCCGACAGCTGCGAGATCCAGGGCACGGTGCGCACCTTCACGCTGGAGGTGCTCGACCTCATCGAGCAGCGCATGAAAGCCATCGCCGAGCACACCTGCGCGGCCTTCGGCACCGAGTGCGAGTTCGAGTTCGCGCGCAACTACCCGCCGACGATCAACCACCCGGCCGAGACCGGGTTCGTGCGCGGCGTGCTCGGCGACATGGTCGGCACGGCCAACGTGCAGGAATTCGAGCCGACCATGGGCGCCGAGGACTTCAGCTACTTCCTGCTCGAGAAGCCCGGCTGCTACTTCCTGATCGGCAACGGCGACGGCAGCCACCGCGAAGGCGGCCACGGCCTGGGCCCGTGCATGCTGCACAACCCCAGCTACGACTTCAATGACGAGCTGATCCCGCTGGGCGCGACGATGTGGGTGCGGCTGGCCGAGGCCTGGCTGGCCCAGCGGCGCTGAGCATGTCCGCCGCCGCGCATTTCGCCGACAGCTACGCGCAGGCGCGGCGCCTGTTCGTCGACGCGGCCGAGGCGGCTGGCCTGGACGTCGAGAGCCACGTCCACCCGCTGCTCGGCCGCGACGGCGAGGCACTGGCCATGGACGTGGTGCTCGAGGGCGCCAAGGACGCCGACGCGCTGCTGATCCTCAGCAGCGGCTGCCATGGCATCGAAGGTTTCTGCGGCTCGGGGGTGCAGCATGCGCTGCTCGCCGATCCATCGTGGCACCGGCTGCTGCGCGACTCGGGCGTCGCCGTGCTCTACGTGCACGCGCTCAACCCTCACGGCTTCTCATGGTGGCGGCGCACCACGCAGGAGAACGTCGACCTCAACCGCAACTTCCACGACTTTTCGCAGCCGCTGCCGGCCAACCCGGCCTACGACGAACTGGCCGCGCTGATCGTGCCGGCGCACTGGCCGCCTTCGGCCGAAGTCGATGCAGCGATCGCGCGCTATATCGCGACGAATGGCATGCGTGGTTTCCAGCAGGCGGTCACCAGCGGCCAGCACGAGCACCCGGAAGGCATCTTCTACGGCGGCCGCAATCCGACCTGGAGCAACGTGACGCTGCGCCATGTGCTGCAGTCGCACGGCCAGCATTGCGCGCGGCTGGGCTGGATCGACCTGCACACCGGCCTGGGGCCTAGCGGCGTCGGCGAGCGCATCTTCGCCGGCCGCGACGACGCGCTCGTGCTGGCCCGCGCGCGTGCCTGGTGGGGCGAAGGCCTGACCTCGATCTACGACGGCAGCTCGACCTCGGCGAAGCTGACCGGGCTGATGTGGATGTCGGCCGAGCAGGAGTGCCCGCAGGCCGAGTGCACCGGCATGGCACTCGAGTACGGCACGGTGCCCATCACCGAGGTGCTGGACGCGCTGCGCGCCGACCAGTGGCTGGAGAACCACCCCGAGGCGGACGACGCTCAGCGCAGCGCCATCAAGCAGCGCATGCGCGACGCCTTCTACACCGACACCGAGCCCTGGAAGGAAGCCGTGCTCGCGCAGGCCTTCGATGCCGCGCGACAGGCCGTGGCCGGCTTGTGCCTGGCAGCCTCGCGCTGAACCGCCTCAGTTCAGCGTGCGCCGGTCACCCGGCAGCGCCGCGCGGCCTGCGCCGATGGCACGCGGCCTCTGCGCCTCGCCGTCGAGCACGTGCCGCGCATCCAGGCTGCGGATCGGAATCGCTGCATCGCGCGGGATCAACCCCTGCGCAATCAGGTTCTCGTAGCGCAGCGCGCAGACGCGCAGGAAGGACGAGAAGTTGCCCACCGCGCCACGCTCGGTGACCAGTTCGTCGTACAGCTTGCCGGCCAGCTGCGCGACGCTCATGCCGTCGCGCCGGGCGATCTCCTCGAGCACCGCCCAGTGCAGGTTCTCCAGCCGGATGCTGGTGACCACGCCGTGCAGGCGCACCGAGCGCGTGCGGCTCTCGTAGCTGGCGGGGTCGGCACTGATGAAGATCTTGCACATGGCGGTGCTCCTCGGCGCGTCGCGCAGCAGGATGCTACAGGCTGATGCGCGTGCCGAGCACGGCCAGGAACTGGCCGATCCACGCCGGGTGCGCCGGCCAGGCCGGGGCCGTGACGAGCTTGCCGTCGGTCACCGCGGCGTCGATCGCGATGCCCATGTACTCGGCACCCGCCAGCTCCACCTCGACCTGGCAGGCCGGGTAGGCGCTGAGCCTGCGGCCCTTGATCAGGCCGGTGGCGGCGAGCAGCTGCGCACCGTGGCAGATGGACGCCACCGGTTTGTCGGCGGCAAGGAAGTGCCGCGTGATCTCGATGACACGCGCGTTCATGCGCAGGTACTCCGGCGCGCGGCCGCCCGGCACGACCAGGGCATCGTATCGGGCCGGGTCGATCTCCGCGAAGCTGGCGTTGAGCGTGAAGCGGTGGCCCGGCTTCTCGCTGTAGGTCTGCTGGCCCTCGAAGTCGTGGATCGCCGTCATCACGTAGTCGCCGGCCTTCTTGTCGGGCGCCACGGCATGCACGGTGTGGCCCACGGCCTGCAGGGCCTGGAAGGGCACCATCACCTCGTAGTCCTCGCCGAAGTCGCCGCACAGCATCAGGATCTTGCTCATCGCTCGTCTCTCCGTTCAGGGGGGTCGAGCGAAGATTCTGGCCAGCGCGCGGCGGCCCGGGTAGTAGCGGCTTATCGATCGCCTGGTGGTTTCCCCGCAGCGGCATCCAGCGCGGCGCGGCACTGCTGCGGGTTGATGAACTGCAGCGCCTGCCAGCCGGCCGCGTGCGCCGCCTCGACGTTGTGCGCCACGTCGTCGATGAACAGCGTGTTCGCCGGGTCGAGGCCGTGCTGCCGCACGCAGTGCGCGAAGATCTCCGGCTCCGGCTTGCACAGCCCGGCGCGCGCCGAGAACACGCCGCCGCGGAACAGGCCGAGGAAGTCGTGCGTCGCCTCGAGGTGCCGCGCGTAGGGCTCGGGCATGTTGGACAGGAAGTACAGCGGCCGCCCGGCCGCGTGCAGTTCACGCAGCAGCGCGACCGTGCCGGGAATCGGCGTCAGCTCGGCCGGCACGCCGTCGATGACGCGCCGGGTCTCCTCGACCGTCAGCCCGGTGCGCGCCGCGATGCGCTCGGCCAGCGGCCCGGGCTCGACGGTGCCGCGGTCGAAGTCGCCCCAGTCGCCGCTGTAGCCCTGGAAGAAGTCGGCCACCAGGCGCTGCGCCGCCGCCTCGTCGGGCACGCGGTGCGGCAGCAGGCGCGCCAGCAGTTCCGGCGGCTTCCAGTTGAACAGCACGCCGCCGAAGTCGAAGACGATGGTCACGACTTCAGGCGCGCCAGCAGCCCGGCCGTGGAGGCGTCGAGCCCGCTCGTGTCGCCCGAGGCCAGCCGCGGCAGCAGGTCGTTGCACAGCGCCTTGCCCAGCTCCACGCCCCACTGGTCGAAGCTGTTGATGCCCCACAGCGCGCCGCTGGTGAAGACGCGGTGCTCGTACAGCGCGATCAGCGCACCCAGCGAGCGCGGCGTCAGCTTGTCCAGCATCAGCGTGGTGCTCGGCCGGTTGCCGGGGAAGGTGCGGTGCTTCGCGACCGTGCTCGCGTCCAGCTGCTTCGAGGCCGTCGGCGCGGTCTCGCCCAGCGCCTGTTCGGTCGTCTTGCCCAGCATCAGCGCCTGCGATTGCGCCAGGCCGTTGGCCAGCAGCTTGGTGTGCAGGTCGGCCAGCGGATGCGTCGGTGTCTTCACCAGGATGAACTCCACCGGGATCACGTCGGTGCCCTGGTGCAGCATCTGGAAGTAGGCGTGCTGGCCGTTGGTGCCCGGTTCGCCCCAGACCACCGGGCTGGTGCCGAAGGGCAGCGGCTGCCCGTCGAGGTCGACCCGCTTGCCGTTGCTCTCCATCTCGAGCTGCTGCAGGTAGGCCGGCAGGCGCCGCAGGCCCTGGTGGTAGGGCGCGACGCTGCGGCTGGTGAAGCCGTGGAAGTTGCGGTACCAGACGTCG
>NZ_CALRZC010000231.1:0-12936 GCF_943372545.1 Variovorax sp. YR752
TGCCGGCGCTGCTGGCCGAGGTGGCGGAGGCGCGGGCCGTGCTCGAACGTCCCGCCGCCCGGCGCATCGCCGCAGAGGGCGAACAGGCCTTGCGCCTGGACGAAGTCGAAGCGCTGCTCGCATCCGATGCGCTCGTCGTCGATGCCTGCCGCCGCGGTGTCGGCGGCGGCGACACCTGGCGCTCGCTCGCGCGCCGGCCCGTGCTGTTCTCGCTGGCGCGCGCACTGGCTGCGGCCTGGCCCGGCGATGTCGACCGCGACGCGCTGATCGCCGACGCTTTCCGCACCCGCGACCCCGACGAAACGCACCGCGCGCGGCTGCGCGTCGAGATCGGCCGGCTGCGCGCGCTCGTCAAGCCGATGGCGCGCATCGAGGCCACGCCGCAGGGCTTCATCCTCACGCCGCACGATGCGCGGCCGGTCGTGGTGCTGGCGCCGCCGATCGACGGCGATCAAGCCTCGCTGGTGGCGCTGCTGTCCGACGGCGCCGCCTGGTCGACCTCGGCGCTCGCGCTGGCCTTGGGCGCGAGCCAGCGCACCGTGCAGCGCGCTCTGGCCGAACTCGAGGCCGAGCGTCGCGTGCGTGCCATCGGGCAGACGCGGGCGCGCCGCTGGCTGGCCCCGCCGCTGGCGGGATTCACGACGATCTTGTTACTCCCCGCCGCGCTGCCGATTGAATAGAGTCGGGCTCATGCGCTACCCCCTGTGGCGCACCTACAGGAGCCCACCATGAGCAGCAGCAACAGTCAGAGCAAGAAGGCAGGCAGCAAGGACCGCTTCGAAGGCGCGGTGCAGGCCGCGGAGATCGTGCGCGAGTACGGGCCGTTCGAAGGCGTGGAACGCATCCACGGCGTGACGCACGACGGCCACCAGGTGTGGGCCGCCACCGGCGGGCAACTGGTCGCCTTCGACCCCGCGAGCGGCAAATCCACACGCCGGATCGACGTCGCCTGCGACGCCGGCACCGCCTTCGACGGCACCTGCTTCTATCAAATCGTCGAGGCGCGCATCGACAAGATCGATGCCGCCACCGGCAAGGTGCTGGCGTCGATTCCCGCGCCCGGCAACGGCTCCGACTCGGGCCTCACCTGGGCCGAAGGCAGCCTCTGGGTGGGCGAGTACCGCGACCGCAAGATCCACCAGATCGACCCGGCGACGGGTGCGATCCGCCGCACCATCGAATCGAACCGCTTCGTCACCGGCGTGACCTGGGTCGACGGCGAACTCTGGCACGGCACCTGGGAAGGCGACCAGAGCGACATCCGCCGCGTCGACCCCGCCAGCGGCGACGTGATCGCGCGGCTCGAAATGCCCAGCGGCGTCGGCGTGAGCGGCCTGGAGTCCGACGGCGCGGGGCTTTTCTACGCCGGCGACGGCCGGGCCAGCAAGGTCCGTGCGGTGCGCCGCCCGAAGGCCGCCACGGCCTGAACGAAACACAAGCCAAGGAGCACACACACCATGAACACCACAGTGAATCACCCCGTCGTGAGCCAAGACCGCTGGATGGACGCGCGCAAGTCGTTGCTGGCGCGCGAGAAGGAACTGACCCAGCTGCGCGACCGCATTGCCGAGGAGCGCCGCTCGTTGCCCTGGACGCGCGTCGAGAAGGCCTACGTCTTCGAAACGCCCACAGGCCGCCGCTCGCTCGCCGACCTGTTCGAAGGCCGCCGCCAGTTGCTGGTGCAGCACTTCATGTTCGGCCCCGACTGGGAGCAGGGCTGCCAGAGCTGCTCTTTCATGGCCGACCATTCCGACGGCATGCGCGTGCACCTGGAACACCGCGACGTCACGCTGCTGGCCGTGTCGCGCGCGCCGCTGGCCCGCATCGAGGCTTTCCGACGCCGCATGGGCTGGCAGTTCCCCTGGGTCTCGTCGCACGACAACGACTTCAACCACGACTTCGGCGTGAGCTTCACGCCCGACGAAATGGCCAGCGGTGCGGTCGCCTACAACTACGTGAAGCAGCCGTTCCCGAGCGAAGAAGCGCCCGGCGTCAGCGTGTTCTTCAAGGACGATGACGGCGATGTGTTCCACACCTACTCGACCTACGGTCGCGGCGTGGAAGTGATGATGGGCACCTACAACATGCTCGACCTCGTGCCCAAGGGCCGCGACGAGCACAACCCGTCCTACGCGATGGACTGGATCCGTCACCACGACCGCTACGAGCCCGCGCCCGTTGCGGCGGCCGGTGGTTGCTGCCACGCGCAGTCGTAAAAAAGCGTGCGACCTGGCGTGTTGTTGAACGGTCCGCACCATGGCAAGCCTCTGGCCCTGGCTGGCGGTGGCGGGAATGGGCGTCCTGCACGGCCTGAACCCCACCACCGGCTGGATGTTCGCCGCCGCGTGGGGGTTGCGCTCGCACGACCGGGCGCAGGCACTGCGGGCCCTGTGGCCGATCGCGGTCGGGCATGTGGCTTCGGTCGCGCTCGTGGTCGTCGCGGTGGCCTTCGGCCTGTCGATGAACCGGGGCCTGCTGCAGTGGCTCGCCGGCGGGTTGTTCATGGTGGTTGCGCTCGTTCACCTGTCGGGCCGGTTGCCTGTCATGGCGCGTGCGCCGGCGGGGCATGCAGGGCTGGCGCTGTGGTCTTTCATGATGTCCACCGCGCATGGCGCCGGCCTGATGCTGGTGCCGGCGCTGATCCCGCTGTGCATGGGCGATGCATCGAAGGGCGCGATGAGTGGCTCGCTCGTGCTGGCGTTCGCGGCCGTCGCGGTCCACACGGCGGCGATGCTCGCCACCACCGGGCTGATGGCCGTCGGCGTCGGTGCGGGCATCGGCTGGCTGCGGCGCCTCAATCGGCGATCACCTGCGATGCCGCACTGAATGCCAGATGCACGCAAAGCGCATAAGCAAGCGCGAAAACCGGCGTTCCATTCGAGCGGCCTGCGGCGCAACACTCGAAGGCTCTCGACCCCACAGGCCTTCGGATGCCCGGTACCTTCACTTCCCCGCGCAAGCGGCTCGGCTTTTTCAGCCGGCTGCTCGACGATGCTCCCGCCGCCGAGCGCTACCGCCTCGTCACCGCGCAGATTGCCCACGCCGAGGCCTTCGGCTTCGATTCCGCCTGGATGGCGCAGCACCATTTCCATGAACACGAGGGCGGCCTGCCGTCGCCCTTTGTCTTTCTTGCTTACGTGGCTTCGCGCACGCGGCGCATCCGCCTGGGCACGGGCATCGTCACGCTGCCGCTGGAGAACGCGGTGCGCACGGCCGAAGACGCGATCGTGCTCGACCTGCTCTCGGGCGGCCGGCTCGAAGTGGGCGTCGGCACGGGCGGCACGCCCGCGTCTTTCGCGGCCTTCGGGCTGGACAGCGACGACCGCGCAGCATTGTTCGACCGCCAACTCGCCACGGTGCGCGACGCCTGGGCTGGCCGGCCGCTGCCCGGCGGCGACACGCTGTACCCGGCGGGCGCGCAACTGCTCGGACGGCTCTGGCAGGCCACGTTCTCGGTGAGCGGCGGCACGCGCGCGGGCACGGCCGGCGACGGGCTGATGCTCTCGCGCACGCAGCCGCGCGCCGCGCAGGCGCCCGACGCATCGCTGGCCGACCTGCAGGACCCGATCATCGACGCCTACCTCGCCGCGCTGCCGCCGGGCCGCACGCCGCGCATCGTGGGCTCGCGCAGCGTCTTCGTGGCGGACACCCGCAAGGAGGCGTTGCGCCTCGCCGAGATCGGCCTGCGCCGCTCGGTGGTGCAGGCCGCGGCCACAGGGCAGATTGGCCTTGCAGACCGCGTTCGCGCCGATGCGCCGCTCGACGAACTGATCGCCGCGTACGACGTGCATGTCGGCGCGCCCGACGACGTGATCGCCTCGCTGCGCGCCGACCGCACGCTCGCGCGCGTGACCGATCTCGTGTGCCAGGTGCACTCGGTCGATCCGCCGCACGCGGCCATCCTGCGTTCCATCGAACTGACCGCCACCGTCGTTGCACCCGCCCTGGGTTGGTCGCGCGATGCGGGCGTGCCGGACCTTCAATCGCTTGCGCTTCTCTAAGTTGCTTCTCATGAATGCTGTTGTCTCTTCTTCTCCCGTTCTTCAGACCTTCGACGTGATCGACCAACTGGTGGGCATCGCGCCCGGCAGTGCGCTCGATCGACTGCGCGCGCAGCGCGAGCAGGCGCGCACGCAGGCGCAGCAGAGTTACGTTGCGCTGTTCGCGCCGACCGAACCCGTGCCCGAGCACTTCGAGATCGCAGACCGTTTCGCCGTCGCGGCCTTTGTCGCCGGCTTGCACGGGCAGCCCGACGTGGCGCGCTTCTATGCCGAAGCCTTGTCGGACCAGGGCGTGGCGCAGGCCATCGAGGCCGAGGTCGCACGCGGCGCCGCGCAAGGGCCGTATGGACGCTATCCGGAAGGTCCGCTCAGCGTGGAAGACGAAGCCGGCCCGGTCTACGCCGTCGATGCCGCACACCGCACGGTGCTCGGCGAACGGCTGTCGGCCGGCCTCGCGCATGCACACCTGCTCGTCTTCCACCCGCGCGATGCCAGCCCGGCGGCACTGCAGGCGCTGCTCGATGCGGGATGGCGCACCACCGAGATCGTCACCTTGTCGCAGCTGGTGGCGTTCCTCGCGTTCCAGATCCGCGTCGTCATCGGCCTGCGCGCGCTGGCCACCCCTTCTGCATGAGCGTCCCATGAGCACCGAATCGACCCTGAGCCATCCTGACAACACGCACCCGCGCACCTTCACGCAGGCGCAGCTCGAATGGCTGCCCTGGCTCGCACCGCTACCGGAGGACGAACTGACCGAACGCCACTACGCAGGCCTCGTCGATGCGTCGCGCGCCAAGTCGCCGTACTTCCGCTTGCTGGCGCGCGACCCCGACATCCTCGGCGCGCGCACACGCACCGACAAGGACATCTTCTACAACCCCGAGGCCGGCCTGCCGCGCGCCGAGCGCGAGCTGTCGGCGGCAGCCGCGTCGCGCTTCAACGGCTGCATCTACTGCGCCTCGGTGCATGCACGCTTTGCCTCGCACTTCTCGCAGCGCACGGACGATGTGCAACGGCTGCTCGACGAAGGCGTGCAGGCCGACCTGGGCGTGCGCTGGAACGCGATCGTTGCGGCATCCGTCGCGCTGTCGGCCACGCCATCGACCTTCGGACTCGCGCACGTCGAAGCGCTGCGCGCGCAAGGACTGGACGACCTCGCGATTGCCGATGTCGTGCATGGCGCGGCCTTCTTCAACTGGGCCAACCGGTTGATGTTGTCGCTGGGCGAACCGCAGGAGTCTGCTTCAAGCTAGGCGCACATGGCCGCGCGCAGCTTTGTTGCGGCGGCAAGTGAGCGGGATCACAGTCGGGCGCGCGGGGCGCCATCGGGTCGGCACGATGACCCGCATGCACACCGACGCTCCTGGGTACGCAACGACGACACACCATGGCCGCGCGCCCGCGTTGGGCCGGTCTTTCGGCAATCCCTTCGTGCGCTGCCGATGCGGACTGGCCAGCCTGGAGCGCATCCATCGGCGGCCGTGGATGAAGTTCCTGCCCGTTCTGCGCTTCTATCGCTGCAGCAGTTGCGGCAAGCCGCAACTGGCGTCGAAGCGCGCAGTGCGCGATGCGGTCATCGCGCACAGGAGCGGGCAGCAGAACCAGCGCTGACGCCCGTGGCAACTCAGGCGCTCTTGTCGCGCAGTTGCTTTTGGCGCTCGGCGATCGCCATCTCGCGCGCTACGTCGTGGCCGAGCGCGCGCACCGAGAACGACTTGCTCACGCTGCTTTTTCCCGCCGTGTAGGTGATCGCCACCCAGTACCCGGGATGGCCCGCGCGCGGCGTCTTGAACTGCACGCCGCTGACGCCGCTCGTGTTGTTGCGTCGCACGATCTCCGACTTCGAGCGCTTGGCCGGCAGCTCGGCTTCGTCGTCGGGCGGCGGGCGTTGGCGGATGGCTTCCTCGGCGGGATGCAGCCGCGCCAGGCCGACCATGCGGCCGAGCTGGCGTTGCCGCTCGCCGATGGCTTGCGCGCGAGCGGCGTGGCCCCAGTCGGTGAGTTCGAATTCGGTGCGCAGGATCTCTTCGTGGCCGAGATACGTTTTGGCCAGCCAGGCCACCGGCTTGCCTTGCGCGGACAGCCGAGGGAAGACGCCGGGCTCGCCCGTCTTGTTGTTGCTGCGCAGGGCCTGCGCGCGTTCCTTGCGCGCGACCGGCGGGTGCTCTTTCACGATGGTGTCGCGCCAGGCCTGGGCGCGCCGCAGCGCCTGTTGGGGGCCGCCGTAGCTGGCGTGGCCGAAGAGGTGCGCGTAGCGCACGCCGTTTCGCACGAGCGACACCTCGAAGCCCCAGGGGCGCGGGGAGATGCCGTACATGTCGACGGGGTTCGGAATTCCTTTGGGCATCGTCGGTGCTGTACTTTTTTCAGGGCAGATGAATGCGGCGCGTCAGGGCGTTTCGGGGCGGTCGCCGTCCCACGCACAGAGCTCGTCGGAGAGTTCGCGTGCTTCCGGCGGCAGGCTGCCGAAATCGGTCGAGGCAAAGGTCGGCGGCACGTGCACGCCCTGGTCGTCGCGCCGCACCAGCCCGCGGCTTTCCATGTCGCGCATGGTCTTGTTGACGACCTCGCGCGAGAGCCCCGAGTACGACGCGATGACCGCCTGCGTGATGCGCTTGTCGTAGCCGCCGGTGGCCGCAGGCGCCAGTTGCGTCAACTCGTGCAGCACGCGGCTCACGAGGCTTTCGGACGACAGCGACGAGATGCGGCGCAGCTGCCCGCGCACCATGGCGACGCGCTTCATCGCGACCTCCAGCAGGCCCATGGTCACCTCGGGGTACAGCGCGCACAGCCGGCGCACCGCAGCCACGGGCAGGTGGTAGACCGACGAGGGCAGGGCGGCCACCAGCGTCGAGGTGGCCTGGTAGCTGTTCTCGCCGAGCGAGGGGCCGAGGAAGAAATCGCCCCGACGGATGAAGTCGGTCGTCACGTCCCGGTCGACCGCGCGCAGCAGGCCCGTGGCCACGCAATAAATGCGGTCGGTGTGCGTGTCGGCCTGCAGCACGATCTCGTTGCGCCGGTAGGAGTGAAGCGCGCTGCTGCGAACCAGGGCGGCGCGCTCGTCGGGCGGCACGCTGGCGATCAGGGGATGGAGATACATGGCCAGGGCGGTTGCGAGACCAGCGGCGGTTCATGCGCATGCGCGAATCCACGGGCGGCGGTCAAGGAACGGGACGGTGCGGCGCCCCCGGGGCGGCTCGCCGTCGAGCGCCCCTTCGCCGGACCGGGTTGCGACGGGCTGCGGGCAACGTCGCCATGTCAGCCGGGCTGGAGCTGCGCGAACAGCGTGTCGATCCGGGCCCGTTCCTCGGCGCCTCGCAGACAGCGCTCGCGCAGCCACAGGGCATCTCCCTGTCGCGCGATGCGCAGGTCGTACACATGCTCGATGTCGTCGACCACGACGTCGCCCGCAGGCCGCACCTTGGCCGTGGGCGCGGGGTGCGGTTGTGCGGCCCACAGCGCCAGCTCAATCTCGGCGGGGCTCATGGGGCCGCTGTCGCGCAGTGCGATCCAGTCGGCATGCAACTGCGGCAGCGCGGCGACGCCCTTCACGAGGATCGGCTCGCGCCCGAGCGCCGCGAGCAGGTCGTCGAGCCGTGTGTGCCGGGTTCGCAGCAGAAAGCAGTCGTCGCGCAGGCAGGTGAGGTCGGTGTCGGCCACCGGCGACGGCGGAAAGGCCGCGAAGAGCCGGCGCCGGATCTCGCGGCTCACGCCCGCCGCCACCTCCGGGCCGTCGCTGTCGGCGAGCTGCGAAAGGTTGGCAATGAACACCAGCGCGCACACCCGGCCCGCTGGCGGCAGGGGAGAAGAAGGCCGCACCGTTTCGGCAAGGCGGCGCGGGGTCGGCAGGCAGGACGCCAGCGCCGCGCGCCATCGCGCGCCGAAAGGTTCGATTTCCGTGAAATACAGAGCAGCCATTTCATCCCCAGTAGAGAAAGTTCCGGTTGACGTTCGATTCGAATGAATGCTACGAATCGCGCCCTTCTTTGACATTCGCTTTCGCGGCACGGATGTGTCGCGAGTCACATTCAGATGCAATTGCCCGCCGGGTGCCTGGTCTGGGGGCCAGGCAGCGCCGGATCGATGCCCTGAGCGGCGGGTGGTGGGTGGGCCGGTTCGTGCGCTGTTCCATCCCCTCGAACTCGCGGGTTTTCGTTTCTGTTATCTCTGTTATTGTTTGTAAAAATTATCCGGGGTCCGGGCGGACCTGTCAGGAAAAAATCGGGGAATTTCCGTCTGTGACCCGCGGCTTTGGGCGTTGCGCCGGCCGCATGGAGGAAGGGCGTGCCACATGGCCGAGACCGACAGTCGCATCCAGCGCTTTCACACTGGCATGGTGTCGCGCAAGGACGGCTTCGCCTTCTGGGCCGACGAGATCGGTCCGCACGTGGGGTCGCTGGACAGCCCCGAGCGCACGGACTTCCAGCAGGAACTCACCATCGTCGACACGGCCGGGCTGGCCTTCATGCGGGTGCACGGCAGCGGCGCGAGCATCGAGCGCAAGGGCCCGAGCCAGCTGATGGGGGCCGAGGTCTATCCCTATCACCTGCTGCTCAAGCTCGACGGCGGCCTGGCCATCAGCGAACAGCGCCAGCGCATCGAGCTCGGCGCCGGCGACATGGTGCTGATCGACTCCTGGCAGCCACTGCACCTGCGCTCTACAGAGCTCACCAACTCGTGGACGCTGGGCCTGTCGGAAGCGGTAGTCAACCGCTGGCTCCCGCACGCAGACCAGACGACCGACCTGCGGCTGGCCGGCGGCAAGGGCTGGGCCGGCATGCTGTCGGGCTACCTGCGCGCGCTCGACGTCGAGCACCTGTGCAGCATCCAGAGCCCCGCCGAGCGCCAGTTGCTGGGCGAGCACCTGATGTCGATGCTGTCGTTCGCGCTGGAGCAGAACGGGCTGTCGGCGCAGCCGGGCGCGCTGGGCGAGCCCGTGTCACCGCGCGACGGCGACCTGCACGCCCGCATGCGGGCCTGGATTCGCGACCACCATGCAGACACCGAGATCGACGCACAGAAGCTGGCCGTCAGCTTCAATGTGTCGGTGCGCTACGTGCACAAGGTGTTCGCCAAGGCCGGGCGCGGCATGACCTTCCTGGAAACCCTGCAGGGCGACCGGCTGGAAGCCGCGGCCCGGATGCTTCGCAGCGCCGCGGGCGCGCGCAAGTTCGTCGCCCAGGTCGCCTATGACTGCGGCTTTGCGGACCCGGCCTACTTCGGCCTCGTCTTCCGCAAGAAGTACGGCTGCACGCCGCGCACTTTTGCTTTGCAGCAAGGGCCGGTCGCGGAAGACAGCGCGCTGCTCCTGCGCTGACCGGTGTGCCGCCGGCCGCCCCGTCGACCGGCTTGTTTCGGCCTCCGCCATGCGGCCGTGCCCGATTTTCATATTTCTGTTCCTTTTATTGATACCTGTAAATTTTGTTCGGGCTTAAATTGCCTTCTCGGGGAATTCCTCCGAATGGCAGGGCATTTGTAAAAAAATGAATCTGCCTTCAACAATTCGGAGCAATTTATTGCCCGAGGGTTGAGTGCCAAAGGTTAATTTTTTGGCCAACTCGACAAAAATAGAGGTTTGTAACGCCACGATGTGCAAGGTAATTTTCAATGCTTGAACAAAACTCCCCGCACATTGCAGTGTTGGACTCTTCCCCCCGAATGCGCTGGCACGCGAGCCGCGCCATCAAGATGCTGGGTTATACGCCCTTTGCATTTGCCAATATCGAAGAATTGATCGAGAAGGTGCCGGTCGGCGGTAAGTTCGAGGCGCTGCTGATTTCAATTCCGTCGGCGCCCGACGACGTGCAAAAGCTCATTGGCCAGGTGCGCGAAACGCTGCGCTACAACACGCCATTGATCATGAGCGCGCGCAAGCGGCAAATCCGCGGGCTGTCGCTGTTGCATGCGGGGCCAGACGACGCCGTATTGCCGGAGCCGTCCACCTTCGAAGAGATGTATTTCATGCTCGAATTCTTCCTGCGGCAGCGCAATCGGCCGGTGGTGCCGCGCAGCCTGGAATGGAATGAATTCAGCCTGTTGTCGCCATTCGACATGGTGGATCTGGCGGGCACGGAAATTCGCCTGACACCCATCGAATTCGACTTGGCGGCCGAATTCTTCCGCCACATGAACAGGCCCTTGGGCCGCGAGCACCTCGAAATGATCGGCTGGCAAAGCGGTGTCGCCGTCGGCTCGCGCACGCTGGACGCCAACGTGTCGAAGCTGCGCCGCAAGCTCGGGCTGTATGTCGATCAGCCGCACGGCCTGTCGTTGCATGCGGTCTGGGGCATGGGCTACCAGCTGAGCCAGCTGGGCACGCGCGATGCGCCCGCCACCTGGACCTTCCCGGCGGATTTCCGGGTGGCGTCTTCGGGGCCTCAGCCGCAACTGTCGCGCTGAGCGACACCGCGCCGACTCAGCGGGCGGGTGGTTGCTGCTGCGCCAGCACCCAGCGCGCGAGCACCTGCGCGTCGGCCTCCGTGACCAAACTCTGGCGCGGCATGATCACGCGGCCCCAGGTGCCGACGCTGCCGTTGCGGATCTTGTCGGCCAGACGCACCGGCGCGGTGGCGTCGTTGCGGTAGCGGTCGGCGATCTGCGCGAAGCCCGGCCCGACCTGCTTGTGCACCAGGCCGTGGCAGGCCATGCAGGCGTTTTTGCGTGCCAGGTCCAACGGGGAGGGTTGCTGGGCCGTGGCGCCGAAGGGTGCAGCGACCAGGAAGCCGGCGAGTGCGAACTGTAGAAGGTGGGGAATGGGAAGCGAGGGAATGCGGTGCATGAAGGGGAACTGGGAGCAGGCGAAAACTGTACCTTGCCCTGTCGCAGACCCCCGGTCGCTGCCCGAATGCCCCGCCTGGAAGCCGTCGCTCATTCGCGACAAGTCGATTCAGAAGTAACTATATGTATGGTTAAATCCCTCGCAACTACCGCGAAGAGGACGAGGGATCCCATGAAGTTGCTGCTCAGCATGGCATTGGCCACCGTGGTTCTGGCCGGATGCGCCAGCGCACCGCCCACCGGACCCGGGAAGGGCACCGGCATGTCGTACATGCCGATGGTCGCCATGGAAGGCGTGGACAAGGTGCGCTACGACAGCGACGTGGCCGACTGCCGCACGGCCGCCACCCGCATCACCGCGCGCAGCGAATCGGGCGACGCCATGTGGGCCGCATTGGGCCTGGGCCTGATCACGGTGCACGGCCAGGGCATCGTGGCCGCGGCTTCGTACACCGGCATCACCGCCGCCGTCATCGACTGGAACAGCCGCCCCAGCGGCGCGCTGATTGCCGAACACCAGCAGATCGCCATCGTCCATTGCATGGCCAAGCGCGGCTACCGCAACCTCGACCCGGACGTGCAGGACACGTTCTACGGCAACACCTTCAACCCCGTGCTCGCGCTCAAGCCGCGCCGCACGGGTGTCGACACCTACAACGTCGAGCAACTGGCCAAGGCCGGCCGCTGCAACGTGCAGCCGCGCGCCGAGATGACGGCCAAGGGGCCGGGTTACGAAAGCTACAGCGTGCCGTGCGCGAACGGCGTGGCCTGGGCCGTGCGCTGCGAGTTCGGCAACTGCCGCGTGCTGGCGCAGACGCCGGTTCGCCCGACGGCGCCCGTGCGCCGCTCCTGAGCCCGCACCATCCGCGAACCCCTCGCGGATCAGGTCACTTCACGACCATGCCCTTGAGCGCCGGATCGGGCGGCGGGGGCTTCAGCTTCATGTCGCGCAGCGTCTTCACGAGCAGCTGGGCGATCACCATGTTGCGATGCCGCTTGCTGTTGGCCGGAACCACATGCCACGGCGCGTGGTCGCTCGACGTGGCGGCCAGCGCGTTCTGATACGCCTTCTGGTAGTCGGCCCACTTGGTGCGCACCTCGAGGTCGCCCATGCTGAACTTCCACTGCTTGCCGGGCGTGTCGATGCGGGCCTGCAGGCGCTCGCGCTGCTCGTCCTTGTCGATGTGCAGCATGCACTTGACGACGACCGTGCCGGTCTCGGTGAGCAGCCGTTCGAAATCGTTGATCTGCGCGTAGCGGCGGCGGGCTTCCTCGCCGTCGATCCAGCCTTCGACCACGGGCACCAGCACGTCTTCGTAATGGCTGCGGTTCCACACCATGATCTCGCCGGTGCGCGGCACGGCCGCATGACAGCGCCAGAGGTAGTCGTGCGCGCGTTCTTCTTCGCTCGGCGCCTTGAAGGCCGTCACCCGCACGCCCAGCGGCGAGGTGCGCGAGAACACCCAGCGCACCGTGCCGTCCTTGCCGCTGGTGTCCATGCCCTGCAGCACCAGCAGCACCTTGCGCCGGCCTTCGGCGTGCAGCACGTCCTGCAGCTCGTCGAGTTCGAGAGCCATCGCATCGAGCGCGGCGCGCTGGGCCGCCTCGTCGCCCGTGAGAAAGGACGTGTCGTCGGGGTCGATGCGCGAGAGCTTGAACTTGTCGCCGACGCGGTACTTCTTGAACTTGGACATCTGCGAGCGCTCCGTCAAAAAAGAAACGAAGCCCGCAGGGTACGCGAATCAGCGTGACGGGCGGCCGGTTGACGGCGGGTGGTGGTCGTCGTCGTTGTCGTCGATCGACGCGCTCCAGCGGTTGTCCCACTCGGCCTGGTGGCGCACGCCGTCGATCTCGCGCCGGTCGCGCTTGGTGGGGCGGCCCTGTTCGATGGCCAATGCCGGCTCGCTGCCCATGCGGCGCTGCTCGCGGAAGGCGGCCTGCGCCGCCAGGCTCTCGGGCGTTTCCTCGTACAGCTGCTGGGCCACGGGCGCCGGGCCACGCTGGCCGCTGAGGCCGCGCACCGTCACGGTCCGCGTGAGCGGGCCCATGCGCAAGGCGACGGTGTCGCCGGCCTTGACCTCGCGCGAGGCCTTGGCGACGTCGCCGTTCACCAGGATGCGGTTCTTGCCGATTTCGTCCGCGGCCAGCGAACGGGTCT
>NZ_CALRZC010000232.1:0-12869 GCF_943372545.1 Variovorax sp. YR752
AGTTCGACCATGCGCTCGCGCAGGCGCGCGCCGGATGGCAGCCGATCCCGCGGCTGGCCCTGCCCGAGACGGCATGACCAACCCGCAGCGCGCCATGCCGGACGGGCTTGACCATTCGCGCCTGACCGCGCTGGTGGGCTACGCGGCCAGCCGCGCGGCGATCGAACTGCGGAAGGATTTCGCGCGCTCGCTCGGCCCGCTGGGCCTGAAGGTGGTGGACTACTCGATCATGGTCCTCGTCGACGCCAACCCCGATGTCAACCAGAAGCAGCTCGGTGCGGCGCTTGACGTCTCGGCGCCGAACATGGCGATCACGCTCGACCGGCTGGTCGAGCGTGGCTGGGTGGAGCGCGTGCGCAGCACGCAGGACCGCCGCGCCATGCTGAGCCACCTGACCGCGGCCGGCCGCGCGCTGGTGCGCCGCGCCGAGAAGATCGCGGCGACGATGGAGGAGGGTTCGCTGCACGTGCTCTCCGGCGCGGAGCGGGCGCTGCTCGTCGAACTGCTGCTCAAGGTCGGGCTGCATCAACCGGCGCGGCGGCGTGCCGCGCGCGCCGAAGCCATCTCAGGCTGAGTCTGCGGCGAGCAGGTGGGCCGCCACCGCGTCGGCCACGCCGGCGTCGTCGAGGATGCGACGGTGGCCCAGGCCGGTGAGCGGCGCGAGCCGCAGTGCCGGCGTCGCCTGGGCCAGGCGCTGGCTCGCGGCGAACGGCGCGACGCGGTCGCCCTCGTCGTGCAGCAGCAGCGTCGGTGCTGCGATCCGCGGGCCCAGCCAGGCGGGCTCGTACTGGTCCAGCGGCACGCCCTCGCGGCGTTCGATCTGTGAACGCATGCGCTCGCCGATGCGCGCTGGCAGGCCGAAGCTGCCGGCGAACCAGGCGATGAACTGCGCCGGCGGCGCCGAGGGGGCGATCAACGCCAGGCGCCGCACCGGCAGGCCGCGTGCCGCGGTATGCAGCGCCGCCAAGGCACCCAGTGAATGCGCGACCATGCCATGCAGCGGCCCGAGCCGCGCCGTGGCGGCGAAGATCGCCCGCGCAAACTGCGGCAGCGTGGCGCGCCAGCCGCCGCTCGCGCCATGCGCGGGCAGGTCGAGCAGGACCGGATCGAAGCCCTGCTCGGCGAGCGTGTCGGCCAGGCGTCGCATCTGGCCGGCGCTGCCCGCCCAGCCATGCACCAGCAGCACCAGCGGACGACCCGGGGCGATGTCCCGGCGCCGATGCGCGGCGAGGCGCACCCCTTCGAAGGCCCAGTGCGTCACCTGCCAAGGGGCGGGCAGGGGCCGGCGCGCGGCGAGCTTCCACGGCAGCGGCGTGAAGAACAGGCGCAGCGCGCCGCGCGTCGCCCAGGCCGGGGCGAGCCGGTCGGTCCAGCGCAGTGCGGCGCCGAGCGCACGCGCCGACGAACTGGCGGCGTAGAACGCAGCCGCCGGATTGGCGGCGGGGGAGGGTGAGCCGGCCATGGTCAGAACAGCACCAGGTCGTCGTTGCGGTCCGGTACCGCAGCCCACAGGCGCCACAGCGTGGCGCCTCCCGAAGCCACGGCCAGTGCCGCAGCGGCGATGACGATGGTCAGCATGAAACGATCTCCTTGTTCGCACGATCGTGCGAAATGTGGGTGCGGCTGGTGGCCGCGGGCTCGGGCGCGCGCTTCATGGCGTCCGGGGGGTCAGGGGCGCGCGCGGCGCGCGGGCGCCGGCAGCAGCGAAGCGATCAGCCGCTCGTAGGCGGCCCAGGCGCGGTCGGCAGCACGCGGGTCGCGCAGGAAGCGCGCCTCGCGCATCAGCGCGACGAACAGGCCGTCGAGTTCGTAGACGAGTTGATCGGCGTCGGTGTCTGGGTCCAGGTGGCCGGCCTCGATGGCCTGAAGCGCGGTGCGCTTGAGTGCGCCGCGCCACCGCCGCGTGCCTTCGAGCAGCAGGTCGCGCAGCGGGCCGTCGCGGTCGTCGAATTCGAAGGCGCCGGCGCAGTAGATGCAGCCGGTGCGGATCTCGACGTCGCGCGCGCGCTGCAGCCACAGCCGCATGATCGCGTTCAGCCGCGGCAGGCCGCGCGGCTCGCGCATCGCCGGCACGAACACGTCCTGCAGGAAGCGGCGGTCGTACTCCTCGATGACCGCCTTCTGCAGCGCCTCGCGCGAGCCGATGCGCGAGAACACGCCGCTCTTGGACAGGCCCAGGCGCTTGGCCACCTCGCCGATCGTCAGGCTCTCCAGCCCGTCGGCGGCGGCCATCTCGAGCGCGGTGTCGAGGATGGCCGCCAGCGTCAGCCCGCTGCGCTGCGTCTTCGCCTCGACCGTGATGGAGCCGTCCATGGACAGCAATTTAGCACGGTCGTGCGCAATTGCAAGCCGAGGCTCAGCTTTCCCACACCTCGCGGGCAGTCTCGACCACCAGCGCCAGCTTCTTGCGCTGGTCTTCCACCGCGATGTTGTTGCCGTGCACGGTGCTGGAGAAGCCGCATTGCGGCGACAGGCAGAGCTGGTCAAGCGGCGCGTACTTCGCGGCCTCGTCGATGCGGCGCTTCAGCGCGTCCTTGTCCTCGAGCTGGCCGAACTTGGTGGTCACCAGGCCGAGCACGACGATCTTGCCCTTGGGCAGGTAGCGCAGCGGGCGGAAGTCGCCCGAGCGCTCGTCGTCGTATTCGAGGAAGAAGGCGTCGAGGTTCATCTCGGCCAGCAGCGCCTCGGCCACCGGCTCGTAGTTGCCGGCGGCCGCGTGGGTGCTCTTGAAGTTGCCGCGGCACAGGTGCATCGCCAGCGTCATGCCGGCGGGCTTGCGCGCCACCACCTTGTTGATGAAGGTGGCGTAGCGGTGCGGCAGTTCGTTGGGGTCGTCGCCGCGCGAGCGGGCGGCCTCGCGCATCTTCTCGTCGCACAGGTAGGCGAGGTTGGTGTCGTCCATCTGCACGTAGCGGCAGCCGGCGTCGTACAGCGACTGCAGCTCCTCGCCGTAGGCCTTCGCGACGTCGTCATAGAACACCGGCTCGAGCTCGGGATAGGCCTCGCGGCTGATGCCGGCACGCCCGCCGCGGAAGTGCAGCATGGTCGGGCTGGGGATGGTCACCTTGGGCGTCAGGCCGGCGGCGACCTGGCTCTTCAGGTACTCGAAGTCGGCCTTCTGGATGTCCTTGACGTGTCTCACCTTGTCGATCACGCGGATCACCGGCGGCGCCAGCTCCTCGGTGCCGTCGGGCTTCTTCACGGTGACCGGGATGTCGGTCTTCACGCCGCCGAGCTGTTCGAGGAAGTCGATGTGGAAGTAGGTGCGGCGGAACTCGCCGTCGGTGATCGAATGCAGGCCGACGTCCTGCTGGAACTTGACGATCTCGGTGATCGCCCTGTCCTCCACCGCGCGCAGCTGCGCGGCATCGATCGTCTTCTTGACAAAGAACTGCTCGCGGGCCTCGAGCAGGTACTGCGGGCGCAGGAAACTGCCGACATGGTCGGCGCGGAACGGGGGCGTGGTGCGGGCGGTCATCGGCGTCTCCGGGGATGGCAATGGGCCGGAATCATAGGGCGGCACCACCGAACCGTTAAGCGGCTTAACCGATAGCGGATTGCGATAGCTGCTAGTGGATGATCCTCGTTGTGGCAGCCCCGACCGGCGGGCACGATCGCTCCGCACCATGGCATGCTGCGCGTCGCCTCGGGTATTCCCGCGAGCCACGGCCGCGACAGCCTAAGATCGCAGCCCCCTTCAGGAGACCGTCCCACCATGTACAAGCGCCACTTCCTGCATGCCCTGGCTGCCGCCGCGATGGCCGCTGGTCTGTCCGCGCCGGCCGCCGCCGCCGACACCGGCCCGATCAAGATCGGCCTGATCCTGCCGATGACCGGCCAGCAGGCCACCACCGGGCGCCAGATCGACGCGGCGGTGAAGCTCTACCTGGCGCAGAACGGCAACATGATCGCCGGCCGCAAGGTCGAGGTGATCGTCAAGGACGACGCCACCGTGCCCGACACCACGCGCCGCCTGGCGCAGGAACTGGTGGTGCAGGAGAAGGTCGTCGCGCTGGCCGGCTTCGGCATCACGCCGGCGGCGATGGCCACTGCGCCGATCGCCACGCAGAGCAAGACGCCGATGGTCGTGATGGCCGCCGCCACCTCGGCGATCACCGAGGCCTCTCCCTTCATCGTGCGCACCAGCTTCACGCTGCCGCAGGCGGCGGTGGCGATGGCCGAATGGGCCAACAAGAACAAGATCAAGAAGGTCGTGACGCTGGTGTCCGACTACGCGCCGGGCATCGACGCCGAGCGCTACTTCGCCGAGCGCATGGTGCTCAACGGCGGCACGGTGGTCGACAAGCTGCGCACGCCGCTGCGCAGCCCGGACTTCGCGCCGGTGCTGCAGAAGGTGCGTGATGCGGCACCCGAGGCGCTGTACGTGTTCCTGCCCTCGGGCCAGGGCGCCGCCTTCATGAAGCAGTTCGCCGAGCGCGGCCTGGACAAGGCCGGCATCCGCCTGATCGGCACCGGCGACATCACCGACGACGACCAGCTCAACGGCATGGGCGACGTGGCGCTGGGCGTGATCACCGCGCACCACTACGCGGCGAACCACAAGTCGGCGGCCAACCAGAAGTTCGTCGAGGCCTTCAAGAAGGCCAACAACGGCATGCGCCCGAACTTCATGGCGGTCGGCGGCTACGACGGCATCCGCGTCATCATGGAAGGCCTGAAGGCCACCAAGGGTCAGGGCGGCGAGGCGCTGCTGGCGGCGATGAAGGGCCAGATCTTCGAGAGCCCGCGCGGCCAGGTGCTGATCGACGCGCAGACACGCGACATCGTGCACGACATGTACTTCCGCAAGGTCGAGCGTGTCGGCGGCGAACTTCACAACGTGGAGTTCGATGCGATCAAGGCGATGAAGGATCCGGGCAAGCAGAAGTGACGGTCCCCTGACGCCTGCGGCGCCAGCCCCCCGAGGGGGCGCGCGCCGGGCTTGGGGCGGCCCGGCGCTCCGGCGCGCAGAGCGATCCGAACACCACTCTTGAACCCGCGATGTTGACTCTGCTATTCGACGGCATCGCCTACGGCATGCTGCTGTTCGTGCTCGCGGTCGGGCTGGCCGTGACGCTCGGGTTGATGAACTTCGTCAACCTGGCGCACGGTGCCTTCGCGATGGCGGGCGGCTACGTCACCGTGCTGCTGATGGAGCGCGCCGGCATTCCCTTCCTGGCGACGCTGCCGCTGGCCTTCCTGATCCCGGCCGCCCTCGGCGCCGTGGCCGAGCGCACGCTGTACCGGCCGATGTACAAGCGGCCGCACCTGGATCACGTGCTGTTCTCGATCGGCGTCGTCTTCATGACGGTGGCGGCGGTGGACTATGTGGTCGGCTCGCAGCAGCAGATCATCAAGCTGCCGGAGTTCCTTCAGGGCCGCTTCGAGATCGCCGGCGTCGGCATCGGCCGCTACCGCCTGTTCATCATCGCCGTCTGCCTGGTGCTGACGGCGGTCCTGCAGCTGATCCTGGCGCGCACGCGCTTCGGCAGCCGGCTGCGCGCCGCGGTCGACGATCCCCGGGTCGCCGCCGGCCTGGGCATCAACGTCAACCAGGTGTTCAGCGTCACCTTCGCGGTCGGTTCGGGCCTGGCGGGGCTCGGCGGTGCGCTGGGCGCCGAGGTGCTGGGCCTGGACCCGAGCTTCCCGCTCAAGTTCATGATCTATTTCCTCATCGTCGTCTCGGTCGGCGGCACGACGACGATCACCGGCCCGCTGCTGGCGGCGTTGCTGCTGGGCATCGCCGATGTGTTCGGCAAGTACTACGTGCCGCAGCTCGGCGCCTTCGTGGTCTACGCGCTGATGGTGGCGATCCTGTTCTGGCGCCCGCAGGGCCTGTTCGGACGGGCGGCGACCAGATGAGCACATCTGCCGTCTCGCTCGCAGCGGTGCGCCGCTGGAAGCCCTGGGAGATCGCCATCCTGGTGGCGCTGCCGCTGAGCTGGTTCGTCGCCGGCGAGCAGCATTCGTTGCTGGCCAACGAGATTGCCATCTTCGCGCTGTTCGCCGTCTCGCTCGACCTGATCCTCGGTTATGCCGGCATCGTCTCGCTCGGCCATGCCGCCTTCTTCGGCACTGGCGCGTACGCCGCGGCGCTGTTCGCCAAGCATGTGCATCCCGACCCGCTGGTCGGCCTGGCGGTGGCCATCGCGGCGACCACCGTGCTCGGCGCCGTCAGCAGCGTGCTGGTGATGCGCGGCTCCGACCTGGCGCGCCTGATGATCACGCTGGGTGTCGCGGCGCTGCTCTACGAGCTGGCCAACAAGCTCGACTTCACCGGCGGCGCCGACGGCCTGCAGGGCGTGGTGATGGGCTCGCTGCTCGGTCGTTTCGAGTTCGACCTCTACGGCCGCACTGCCTATGCCTACTCGCTGCTGGTGCTGGTGATCGGGCTGCTGATCGCGCGGCGCATCGTCAACTCGCCGTTCGGCTGGTCACTGCAGGCGATCCGCGACAACCGGTTGCGCGCCGCGGCGATCGGCCTGAACGTCGACGCGCGGCTGGGTGTGATCTACACCATCTCGGCGGCGATGGCCGGCGCGGCCGGCGGCCTGATGGCGCAGACCTCCGGCTTCGCCTCGCTCGACGGGCTGGACTTCCACCGCAGCGCCGACACCATGCTGATCGTCGTGATCGGCGGTGCCGGCTGGCTCTACGGCGGGCTGTTCGGTGCCATCGGCTTCAAGCTGCTGCACCACCTGCTGTCGACCTGGACGCCGCAGTACTGGACCTTCTGGCTCGGCCTGTTCCTGGTCGTCCTCGTCATGGTCGGCCGCGACCGGTTCTTCAAGCCGTGGACCTGGTTCAGGAAATGACAACCCCCGGCCTTCGGCGTACCGAAGTCCGCCCCCCGAGGGGGTGCGGGCCGGCTTGGGAGCGGCCCGGCGCTCGGCCCGCGACGCTATGACAACCGTCCTCGAAACCCGCAACCTGGTCAAGCGCTTCGGCGCCTTCGCCGCCACCAACGACGTCTCGCTGAAGGTCGAGAAGGGCGCGCGCCAGGCGCTGATCGGCCCGAACGGTGCCGGCAAGACGACGCTGATCAACCTGCTGACCGGCGTGCTCGAGCCGACCTCGGGCAGCGTGATCCTCGAAGGCGAGGACATCACGAAGCTCCCGTCGCATCAGCGTGTGCGCCGCGGCATCGTGCGCACCTTCCAGATCAACCAGCTGTTCAGCGAGCTGACGCCGCTGGAGTCGCTGGCGCTGACGGTGTCGAACCAGCTCGGCATCGCCGGCCGCATCTGGCAGGCGCTGGGTCGCGACGAACGTGTCGCGCAGCGCTGCGATCAGCTGCTGAAGCAGTTCCACCTCGACGACGTGCAGGACCAGAAGGTCGCGCTGCTCGCCTACGGCAAACGCCGCCAGCTCGAGATCGCCACGGCGCTGGCCTGCCGCCCGCGCGTGCTGCTGCTCGACGAGCCGGTGGCCGGCGTGCCGGAAGGCGAACGGCAGGAGATCTTCGACATCGTCAATGCGTTGCCCGCCGAGGTGACGGTGCTGCTGATCGAACACGACATGGACCTGGTCTTCAACTTCGCGCGGACCGTCTCGGTGCTGGTCAACGGCGCGCTGTTCGCCGAGGGCGACGTGAAGAGCATTGCCAACGACCCGCGCGTCAAGTCGGTGTACCTCGGGGAGGGCACGCCGCATGGCTGAACTTCTTCGCGTGGAGGGCCTGAAGTCCGGCTACGGCGAGGCCGTGGTCGTGCAGGGCATCGACCTGGTGCTGGAGAAGGGTGCCTCGCTCGCGCTGCTGGGCCGCAATGGCACCGGCAAGACGACGCTGCTGAACACCCTGGTCGGCGCGACGCGCCACCATGCCGGGCGCATCGTGCTTGACGGGCAGGACATCACCACGATGGCCTCGTTCAAGCGCGCGGCCGCCGGCATCGGCTGGGTGCCGCAGGAGCGCAATATCTTCAAGTCGCTGACCGTCGAGGAGAACCTCAGCGCGGTGGCGCGGCCGGGGCCGTGGACGGTGGCGCGCGCCTACGAGATGTTCCCGCGTCTCGAAGAACGCAAGGCCAATCTTGGCAACCAGCTCTCCGGCGGCGAGCAGCAGATGCTCGCGGTGGCGCGTGCGCTGGTGCTGAACCCGAAGCTGCTGCTGCTCGACGAGCCGCTGGAAGGCTTGGCGCCCATCATCGTCGAGGAGTTGCTGCGCTCCATCGGCCGCGTGGTGCGCGACGAAGGCATGTCGGCCATCATCGTCGAGCAGAACCCGAAGATGATCCTGCCGATCACGCAGACCGCGGTGGTGCTCGACCGCGGTGCGGTGGTGCACCGCGGCCAGAGCGAGTCGCTGCTCGCCGATCCGGCGACACTGGAGAAGTGGCTGGCCGTGGCCAGCCACTGAGCTCAACTCACAGCGGCAGGCCGACGTAGTTCTCCGCCATCGTCGTCGAGGCGGCGACCGAGTTCACCAGGTAGTCCAGTTCGGCGGCCTGCATCTTCTGGCCGAAGGCGCCGGTCTCCGGGAACTTGTGCATCAGGCTGGTGAACCACCACGAGAAGCGCTCGGCGCGCCAGATGCGGCGCAGGCAGCGCTGCGAGTAGCTGTCGATGCCGGCGCTGCTCTTGTCCTTGTAGTACTCGGCCAGCGCACCGCCGAGGTAGCTCACGTCGGTGGCCGCCAGGTTCAGCCCCTTGGCGCCGGTCGGCGGCACGATGTGCGCGGCGTCGCCGGCGAGGAACAGGCGGCCGAAGCGCATCGGCTCGGCAACGAAGCTGCGCAGCGGCGCGATGCTCTTCTCGATCGACGGGCCGGTCACCAGCGATTCGGCGGCCTCGGGGTCGAGGCGGCGGCGCAGTTCGTCCCAGAAGGCGTCGTCCGACCACTGCTCGACCTTGTCGTCCAGCGAGCACTGCACGTAGTGGCGGCTGCGTGTCGGCGAACGCATGCTGCACAGCGCGAAGCCGCGCTCGTGGTTCGAATAGATCAGCTCGTGGGCGACCGGCGGCGTGTCCGACAGGATGCCCAGCCAGCCGAACGGATAGACCCGCTCGAAGGTCTGGATCGCCGCGGCCGGCACGCTGGCGCGGCTGACACCGTGGTAGCCGTCGCAGCCGGCGATGAAGTCGCACTCGATCTCGTGGGTCGCGCCCTCCTTCTGGTAGCGCACGCGCGGCTTCGCGCCGTCGAAGTCGTGCAGGCTGACGTTGGCGGCCTCGTAGATCGTCGTCAGCCCCTTGGCGGCACGGTCGTCCATCAGGTCGCGCGTCACCTCGGTCTGGCCGTAGACCATCACCTGCTTGCCGCCGGTGAGCGTCTTCATGTCGATGCGGTGCCGCGCGCCGCCGAAGCACAGCTCGAAGCCACCGTGCACCAGGCCCTCGCGGTGCATGCGCGCACCGACGCCGACCTGATCCAGCAGGTCGACGCAGACCTGTTCGAGCACGCCGGCACGAATGCGGCCGAGCACGTAGTCCGGGCTCTTCGCCTCGAGGATCACGGCGTCGACGCCGGCCTGGGCCAGCAGCGCGCCGAGCAGCAGGCCCGAGGGGCCGGCGCCAATGATGGCAACCTGGGTCTTCATGGTGTCTGTCTCCTGTGGGTCGGTGTGGGGTCAGAGTTGCCGGCGCAGCGCCGCCTGGGTCTGGCGCAGCGCGGGAAGGCATTCGTCGACGAGCTGTTCTGCCGATCGCCGCGCGGCGTGCGCGCTGACGTTGATGGCGGCGAGCACCATGCCGTCGCTGCTTTCCAGCGGGACGGAGATCGTGCGCAGGCCGAGCTCCAGTTCCTGGTCGACGACGGCATAGCCCTGAGCACGAACGCGAACGATCTCGGCGCGCAGCCGCTCGGCGTCCGTGATCGTGTGCGGCGTGCGCGCCTCGAAGGTCCGGCCGGCGAGCCAGGCATCGAGCTGCGCCGGCGGCAGTGCCGCCAGCAGCACGCGGCCGTTGGCTGTGCACCAGGCCGGCACCCGTGTGCCTGGCTGCAAGGTGCTGGAGACGAGCTGGCCGGCGGTCAGCGCGGCGATGCAGATGACGTCGTCGCCGTCGAGCACGCCGGAGGACGACGCTTCCTTCAGCGCCGAGACGAGCCGGTGCAACTCCGGCTGCACCACGCGCGGCAGCCGGCCCGAGTGCATGTAGCTCTGCGCCAAGCGCAGCACCTTGGCCGAGAGCGACCAGCGCCCGCGTTCGCTGCGCACGTAGCCCAGGTGCTCGAGCGTGATCAGGTAGCGGCGTGCGGCGGCGCGCGTCAGCCCGCAGCGCTCGGCGACTTCGGTGACCGACAGCAGCGGCCGCTCCTGGTCGAAGGCGCAGATCACCGCCAGCCCCTTCTCCAGGCCGGCGATCAGGTCGCGCGCCTGGGGTGCCGGCCGGGAAGGCAGGTCGTCGTCTGGGCGGAGCGGGGCGAGCATGGCGGCAGCGGCGGAATGCCGGCCAATCTACCCGGAATCAAGCGCTGGAGTGCTGTTTGGCGAACTTCTGCGCGGTATTCGCGCACCCGGTCGCGTTATGCCTCCCGTCGGCGAGTCAGGTCGACAGGGTCTGGTCGTGCATCGCCGCCCGTGCGGATTCCTTCGACAGCTGCCAGGCCACGCCGCCGCCCAGGGCCAGCACGCTGCCGAGCAGCAGCAGCCAGGCCAGCGTGGCCACGGCGGCGCGCGGGCGCGTCACGCCGAAGGCGTGGCGGAAGGCGCCCCAGGCAACGATGCACCACAGCACCGTCATCAGCCAGGTCAGCGCGCCGGTGCCCAGGCCGGCCACCGCCGGGATCGCCTTCAGGCCCAGCGTGCCGGCGAGGGCGTCGCCGCCGGTCTGCGGTGCCAGGCGCGAGAAGCCGATCGCCTCGGCGAAGCTACCGAACCAGCCGGGGTCGTAGAAGCTGGCGCCGAAGCCGAACACCAGCGCGCCGCCGGCGGTGCCCAGCCAGGCGCCGCTGACCAGGTAGGCCATGATCAGCGTGACCTGCTGCAGCTCGATGCGCCGGCCGGCCAGCCGCCAGGCCAGCATCAGCGCCACCGACAGCAGCGTCGTCAGCACCAGGCCGGCGAGCACCAGCCCGAGCGTGCCGCCGACGAAACGCCGCGCCAGTTCGCCGATCGACGACGAGTCCGCCTGCAGCTGGAAGCCCAGCAGCACCAGCAGGCTGCCCACCGCCAGGCTGCCGAGCAGGAACACCAGCGCGCGCACATGGTCGATCGCCTGCCCGGTCTGCTGCTTGGCGATCATGCGCGTCGGGTGCGTGGCCAGCTCCAGCAGGCTGAGAGCGAAGCGGGCGCCGGAGCCGAACAACGGGGTCTGGCCCGGCATGTCGCCCATCGCCGGCCGCTCGGACTCGATCACGTAGCGCGTCTGCAGCGTGCGCATCAGCGTGTCGGTGTCGAAGTGCCAGCGCGACTCCGACAGCTCCATCGCGTTGATGCGCCACAGTTCGCCGATCGACTTCGGCAGCGTCTCGCGTGCCGGCATCTGCGCACCTTCCACCAGCACGGGAATGACCGGCACATGGGCCTGCAGCGCGGTCTCGATCTCCTGGCGCACGAAGTCGGTCGGCTGGTCGAGGCGGCGCTTGCCATCGCTGCCTTGCGCCGTCAGCCAGTCGGGGCCGATGATCGCCAGCATCACCGTCGAGGTGCTCACGGCGCGCCGGATGGCCTCGGTGAAGTCTTCGCCCGGGTTGAGCGACTGGTGGTCGCGGAACACTCGGCCGGGGCCGAAGTGCTCCTCGAGCCGGTCGGCCAGGCGGCCGGTGGCGCTGCTGCTGTCCTGGCGCCGGTAGGACAGGAAGATGTCGGTCATGGGCTGACCTCGCCGTGAAGTGTCAGACGAGCGTTGCCGGATCCACGTTCGCGCCGCACAGCACGAGGCAGATTCGCTGCCCTGCCTTGGCCTCGACAGCGCCGCTGCGCAGCGCCGCGAGCGGCAGGGCCGCGGCCGGCTCCACCGCGAGCTTCAGAGACTGCCACAGCCACTTCTGGGCGTCGAGGATGGTCTCATCCCGAAGAACGACGGACTGCAGGGGGTGGCGCTGCACCACGTCCCAGGCCAGCGCGCCGATGCGCCGGGCGCCGAGCGCGTCGGCAGCGATGCCGCCGACCTCGACGTCCACCGGCGTGCCGGCACCCAGCGCCGCATGCAGCGTCGGCGCACGTTCCGGCTCCAGCGCGACGATGCGCGTGCGGCCGGCGAACCACGACGCGATGCCGCCGACCAGCCCGCCGCCGCCGACGCTGACCAGCAGCGCATCGGGCACACCGGCCTGCTGCTCGATCTCGCGCGCCAGCGTGCCGGCACCGGCCAGCACTTCCGGCTGATCGTAAGCGTGGGTCATCAGCGCGCCGCTCTCGCGCTGGCGCTGCTGGCAGGCAGCGAAGGCGTCGGCATAAGCGGCGCCGGCGATCACGACGGTCGCACCGAGCCTCTCCAGGCGTTCGCGCTTGGCCGGCGAGATGACGGTGGGCACGAAGATCTCGGCTGGCACGCCGAGCGCCCGCGCCGCCGTCGCGGTGGCGATGCCGGCGTTGCCACCCGAGGCGGCGATCACGCCGGCCGCCGGAATGTCATTCGCGAGCAGCCGATTGAACATGCCGCGCGCCTTGAAGCTGCCCGAGACCTGCAACTGCTCGAGCTTCAGCCAGACCTCGAACTCGGCGCCCGGCAGGCCAAGCTCGCCGCTGCGCAGCACCCACAGCGGCGTGCGCCGCACGTGCGGCGCGATGCGCGCCGCCGCGGCCTCGATGTCGGCGGCCGGGATCACACCCGCTCGACGATCAGCGCGATGCCCTGGCCGACGCCGATGCACATCGTGCACAGCGCATAGCGGCCCTGGATGCGGTGCAACTGGTTGACCGCCGTGGTGACCAGCCGCGCGCCGCTGGCGCCCAGCGGGTGGCCGAGCGCAATCGCGCCGCCGT
>NZ_CALRZC010000233.1:0-12763 GCF_943372545.1 Variovorax sp. YR752
GGCGCGCTGCACTCGCCTTCGACGGGCATCGTCGACAGCCATGCGCTGATGCTGTCGTACCTCGGCGACGCGGAACGCGCGGGTGCCTCGCTTGCGCTGCAGAGTCGCGTGCTGGCCGTGCGGCCCACCGCGGACGGCATTGTGGTCGAGGTGGGCGGCGCGGAAGCAACGAGCGTGCTGTGCAACACGGTGGTGAACGCGGCCGGACTCGGCGCGCAGGAAATCGCCGCACGCGTGGAAGGCATGCCCACAGACAAGGTCCCACCGCTGTACTACGCGATCGGCCACTACTTCTCACTCGCGCGCAAATCGCCCTTCCGCCATCTCGTGTACCCGACCGGGCGCGAAGGCGCCTTGCGCGCGCACGTGACGCTCGACCTCGGCGGCCAATGCAAGTTCGGGCCCGACCTGAGCTGGCGCGACGGCATCGACTACAGCTTCGACGCCTCACGCGAAGCGGCCTTCTACCAATCGGTGCGCCGCTACTACCCCGCCTTGCAGGACGGCGAGCTGCAGCCGGGCTACACCGGCATCCGCCCGCGGCTGGCGGGCCCGGGCTCGTCGATGCACAACACGGCGACGGATTTCGTGATCCAGACGCCGCGCGACCACGGCATCGCGGGGCTGGTGAATCTGTTCGGCATCGAGTCGCCGGGGCTGACGGCATCACTCGCGCTGGGCGAGCACGTCGCAGACCGGGTCGCGAAGATGCAGGCATGAAAAAACGGGCCCGAGGGCCCGTTCTTTTTTAAGCCCCCGAAGGAGCTGCAGTCGACCAATTACAGGCCAGCCTGGCGCGTGAACGACACGCTGGGCTTCTTGTACGCAGCCGGCACTTCGTCGCGGTAGAACGCGCGGCGGTCGAGGCTGGCGAGCGGGTCGTGGGCCTTGGCGACGGCTTCAGCGCGGATCGTCGAGCGGTCGGCGGTCGAGGTGAAGGTCTGTGCGCCGGCGGTGGCGCCGTCGCTGTATTCGTTGCCGGCACGGGCGGCAGCCACGGCTTGCGACGCGACTTCCGAACGCGAGAGCGTCGAGTTCACGGTGTGCACGCCGTCATAGGTTTCAGCGTGGGCACCGGCAGCAGCCAGGAGCGAGAGGGCAACGGCGGCGAGGGTCTTCGAGGCATTCATTTCAATCTCCTTCAGGTGGTGTGTCGATGGAATGAAGTTTGAACCTGAAGCGCCCAAAAAAACGGCAGCAAAAGGAATCGCGGCGTTCACGGGATTGAAACAATCGCGCGTCGCTCGCGCATGCGATGCGGCGGCCGGAACCCTGCTCCCCAGAGGGAACGCACGAGAAAGTTCTCGTCCTCGGCATTCCTTGCATGCGCATGACGCATGCAAGGAATGCGAGCCGAAGCCTCAGTGCGAGATCATCCAGGGCCGCCGCGACGGGGCCGATTTCGCACCGTTCGGCGCGGTCTGCGTGGCACTGCGCCGCGACGATCCCGAGCAGCAGCCGCAGCCCGAGGGATGCCGCAGCCGCGCATAGTCGCGCGAGCTCGACGGCTCGTGCCGCGCGCGTTCGTTGGTGGCCATCGCGTGGCGCGTGTCGGCGGCCATCAGCGCCAGGCGCGGCGCGGCGGTGAATACGCGCGGCGAGGCCGTGCCGCAGTCGGGGCAGGCAGCGGGCTCATCGCGCTGGCCCGAAGGCCGCAGCGATTCGAAGCCACCGCACTGCCCGCAGGCGTAGTCGTAGGTCGGCATGCGTGGGCCTTCTTCAGCGCAGGTCGTGCGACAGCGGCATGTCGATGCTGCCGTCGATGAACTTCACTGGCCCCGAGGCGTTCGGGTTGATGTCGAAGTCGAAGATGCCCGTGGGCAGCCACAGCGTGGCGCACGAGTTGGGCACGTCGACCACGCCGCTGATGTGGCCCTGCACGGGCGCGGTGCCCAGGATCGAATAGGCCTGCGCGCCCGAGTAGCCGAACTTCTTCAGGTACTCGATGGCGTTCAAGCAGGCCTGGCGGTAGGCCACGTTCACGTCGAGGTAGTGCTGCTTGCCGCTCTCGTCGACCGAGATGCCTTCGAAGATCAGGTAGTCGTTGTACTGCGGCGTGATCGGGCTGGGCTTGAAGATCGGGTTCTTGATGCCGTACTTGGCCATGCCGCCCTTGATGAGCGTGACCTTCATGTGCACCCAGCCGGCCATCTCGATGGCGCCGCAGAAGGTGATCTCGCCATCGCCCTGGCTGAAGTGCAGGTCGCCCACGCTCAGGCCCGCGCCATCGACGTACACAGGGAAGAACACCTTCGAGCCGCGCGACAGGTCTTTGATGTCGCAGTTGCCGCCATGCTCGCGCGGCGGCACGGTGCGGGCACCTTCGGCTGCGGCCTTGGCGCGAGCTTCACCGGTCATCTTCCCCATGTGGGCGGTGCCGGCGAACGGCGGGTTCGCGAGGCCGGGCACGCGGTCCGGGTCGGTGGCGATGAGCTTGCCTTCGCGCTCGTTCCACATGTCGAGCATCGGCTTGTCGGGCAGGCAGCCAATGAGGCCGGGGTGAATCAGGCCCGCGAAGTTCACGCCCGGAATGTGGCGCGAACTCGTGAACATGCCCTTGAAGTCCCAGATCGATTTCTGTGCTTCGGGGAAGTGATCGGTGAGAAACCCGCCGCCGTTCTTCTTCGAGAAGAAGCCGTTGAAGCCCCACAGGCTGTCCTGCTTGGCGCCGATGTCGAGCAGGTCGACCACGAGCAGGTCACCCGGCTCCGCCCCCTTCACGCCGACCGGGCCCGAGAGGTAGTGCACGGTGCTCAGGTCGATGTCGCGCACGTCGTCGGCGCTGTCGTTGTTCTTGATGAAGCCGCCGGTCCAGTCGAAGGTCTCGAGGATGAAGTCGTCACCCGGGTTGACCCAGCAGGCCATCGGAATGTCCGGGTGCCAGCGGTTGTGGATGTTCTCGTTCTCGGTGGGCGATTGGGTCAGGTCGACCTTGATCAGCGTGTCCGTCATGTGCAGTGGCTCCTGGGGTTGTGGTTAGACAGAGAGATAGGCTTTGATGTGCTCGACATCGGTCTTGTCGCGCGCGGTCTCGTGCACGAGCCGGCCGCCTTCGATCACGAAGAGCCGGTCGGCCACGTCCATCGCGAAGCTCAGCACCTGTTCGGACACGACGATGGTGATGCCGCGCAGCTTGCGGATCTCGTTGAGCGCCTTCGCGATGTCCTTGATGATCGAAGGCTGGATGCCCTCGGTGGGCTCGTCGAGCAGCAGCACCTTGGGGTCGGTGACGAGCGCGCGCGCAATGGCGAGCTGCTGTTGCTGGCCACCGGAGAGGTTGCCGCCCTTGCGGCTCTTCATGTCCCACAGCACGGGGAACAGCGCGTAGATTTCTTCGGGAATGCGCCGGGTCTTCGAGTTCTCCAGGCCGGTCTGGATGTTCTCTTCCACGGTCAGCGTCGGGAAGATCATCCGGCCCTGCGGCACGTAGGCGATGCCCTTGGCCACGCGCCGGAAGCTCTCGTCGCGCGACACGTCCTGCCCCGCCACTTCGATGCGCCCGCTCTTCAGCGGCAGGATGCCCATGAGGCTCTTGAACAGCGTGGTCTTGCCCATGCCGTTGCGGCCCATGATGGCGATGGTTTCGTTCGCATGGCCTTCGAACGAAAGGCCGTGCAGGGCTTCGCTCTGGCCGTAGGCGACGTGCAGGTCTTCGACCTTCAGCATGATGGTGCTCATGGTTCAGTGCCCCAGGTAGACGTCGATGACTTTCGGATCGGCCTGCACCTTCTCCATCGGCCCTTCGGCCAGGATCTTTCCCTGGTGCATCACGGTGACCTTGTGCGCGATCTGCTTCACGAAGGCCATGTCGTGCTCGATGACGATCACGGCGCGGTTCTGGCAGATGCGCTTGAGCAGGTCGGCCGTGAGTTCGCGTTCGCGCGCGCTCATGCCGGCGATGGGCTCGTCGAGCATGAGCAGCTCGGGCTCCTGCATCAGCAGCATGCCGATTTCGAGCCACTGCTTCTGGCCGTGGCTCAAGAGGCCCGCCTCGGTGCGCAGCTTGTCGGCCAGGCCGATGTCTTCGGCCACGGCCTGCACCTTCGACTTGACCTCGTCGTCGCACTGGAACGCCAGCGCGCCGAACACCGAGCGACCCTTGGGAAAGGACACCTCGAGGTTCTGGAACACGCTGAGGTTCTCGTAGATCGACGGCGTCTGGAACTTGCGGCCGATGCCCAGCCGCACGCGCTTGTGCTCGGCCATCTTGGTGAGCTCGGTGTTCTTGAACTTGATGCTGCCGGCGCTGGCGCGCGTCTTGCCGCAGATCAGGTCGAGCAGCGTGGTCTTGCCGGCACCGTTGGGGCCGATGATCACGCGCAGCTCGTTCTTGTCGATGTACAGCGTCAGGTCGTCGATGGCCTTGAAGCCGTCGAAGGAGACGGTGAGGTCTTCCACGGCGAGCGCGAAGTCGGTGTTGCTCATGGGGTGGGGGCTCCGGGTTCGATCAGGCGCGCTGGCGGCCGATGCCTTCGGGCAAGGCGGGCTCGGGCTGCGGCGCGGCAACAGGGGATGGGGCCGACACGGCGGCGGGCGGCGGCTTCACCGCGGCGTCGCGCAGGGCCTGGCGACGCGAGGCCCACCACGGCTTGATCGTGTCTTCCCACAGGCCCGCCAAGCCCATTGGGAAGGCCATGGTCACGCCGATGAAGAGCGCGGCCATCAAAAAGAGCCACAGGTCGGGAAAGCTTTCGGAGAACAGCGTCTTGCCCGCGTTGACCAGCAGCGCGCCGTACACCGCGCCCACCAGGCTCATGCGGCCACCGACGGCGCAGAAGATCACCATCTCGATCGAGGGCACGATGCCCACGAAGCTCGGCGACATGAAGCCCACCTGCAGCGCGAACATGGCGCCGCCGATGCCCGAGAGCCCGGCCGCCAGGCAGAAAGTGAAGACCTTGAAGTTCGACACGTCGTAGCCCGAGAAGCGCACGCGGTCTTCCTTGTCGCGCATGGCGAGCAGCAGCGTGCCCAGCTTGCTGGTCTGCACCCAGCGGCACAGCAGGATGCTCAGCACCAGCAAGCCCACGCAGACGTAGTAAAGGATGTACTTGGCGCTGTCGGTGCGCGTGTCCCAACCCAGCATCGTCTTCAGGTCGGTCATGCCGTTCACGCCGCCCGTGTAGCCCTGCTGGCCGATGATGAGCACGGTGCAGATGAGCGCCACCGCCTGCGTGATGATCGCGAAGTACACGCCGCCCACGCGGCGCTTGAACATCGCGAAGCTCACGAGCCAGGCCAGCGCCATCGGTGCCAGCACCACCAGCGCCAGGCTCAGCGGCAGGCTCTTGAACGGCAGCCACAGCGCGGGCAGCTCGGTGATCTGGTTCCAGTCCATGAAGTCCGGGATGCCGGGCGTCGACTGGATCTTGGTGGTGATGGGGTCGGAGGCTTCGAGCTTGAGGAACATCGCCATCGCGTAGCCGCCGATGCCGAAGAACACGCCCTGCCCCAGGCTCAGCACGCCGCCGTAGCCCCACACCATCACGAGCCCCACGGCGACGAAGGCGTAGGTGAGGTACTTGCCCACGAGGTTGAGGCGGAAGATGTCGAGTGACAGCGGCAGCACCACCGCGAGCAGCAGCACCAGCAGCAGGAGGCTGCCGAGCTGGTAGCGCTGGATCGAGGCCTTGAGGAAATTCATCGAGAGGTTCTCCGGGAAGAAGCGGGAATCAACGACGCACCTTGACGGCGAAGAGGCCTTGGGGGCGCATCATCAGAATCAAGACGATCAGCGACAGCGTCAGCACCTTGGCCATCGAGCCGGTCATGAAGAACTCCGAGATCGACTGCGTCTGCGCAATGCCGAAGGCCGAGACCACGGTGCCCAAGAGGCTCGCCGCGCCGCCGAAGGTGACGACCAGGAACGCATCGACGATGTACAGCGAGCCCGAGGTCGGCCCGGTCGAGCCGATGGTGGTGAAGGCCGCGCCCGCCACGCCGGCAATGCCGCAGCCGATGGCGAAGGTGAGGCGGTCGGTCTTCTGGGTGTCGATGCCGGTGGCGTTGGCCATGGTGCGGTTGGCCACGGTGGCGCGCACCCGCAGGCCCCAGCGGCTCTTGTGCAAGGCGATGAGCACGCCGCCCGTGGCCAGCGCGGTGAGCACCAGCACGAAGAGGCCGTTGATCGGAATGTCGAGACCTTCATGCGGCGTCCACGAACCCATGAGCCACTCGGGCAGCGTGGGGCTCACTTCCTTCGGACCGATGAAGGTGCGGAAAATCTGCTGCAGGCCCAGGCTCACGCCCCAGGTGGCGAGCAGCGTGTCGAGCGGTCGCTTGTACAGGTGGCGGATCAGCGCCCATTCCACGAGCCAGCCCGCGATGAATGCGAACACGAAGGCCAGGCCGATCGCGATCGGAAAGTAGTACGGCATGAACGCGGGCGCCATGCGCTCGGTCACCTGCGCGGCCAGGTAGATCGAATAGGCGCCGATGGTCATGAACTCGCCATGCGCCATGTTGATCACGCCCATCTGCCCGAAGATGATCGCGAGCCCGAGGCCCATGAGCAGCAGCACCGCGAAGAGGCTCAGCCCCGCGAAGCCCTGCATCAGGCCGATGTTCATCATGTCCGACAGAGTCATGGCGGGACGTCCGGAGTGTTGGATTGGCTCCCTCTCCCGCACGCGGGAGAGGGTTGGGGTGAGGGCCTACGGCCGGTTTACTGGTAGCCCTTCGGGAACGGATCAGGCTTGATCAGTTCAGCCGACTCGGCCACCACCTTGAAGCTGCCATCCAGCTGCCCCTGCCCGATGCGCGCCTTGCTCCACAGGTGGTGGTTCGCGTCCAGCTTCACGTAGCCTTCCGGCGCGGTCTTCAGCTCGATGCCCGGCGAACCGGCGACCACCTTGTCGATGTCGAAGCTGCCGGCCTTCTCCACCGCGGCCTTCCACAGCCACGGGCCGAGGTAGCCCGCCTGTGTCACGTCGCCGATCACCGCGTCCTTGCCGTACTTGGCCTTGAAGGCGGCCACGAACTTCTTGTTGTTCTCGTTGTCCAGCGACTGGAAGTACTTCATCGACGAGTAGAAGCCCGCGAAGTTCTCGCCACCCACGCCGGTCATTTCGTCTTCGGTCACGGCCAGCGTCAGCAGGAACTGCTTGTCGCCGGTGATGCCCGCGGCCTTGAGCTGCTTGTAGAAGGCCACGTTCGAGCCGCCCACCACCGCCGCGAAGATGCAGTCGGGCTTGGCGACCATGATCTTGTTGATCAGCGAGTTGAAGTTGGTGTGGCCCAGCGGGTAGTACTCCTCGCCCTTGACCGAGCCCTTCTGGAAGTTTTCGATGTGCTTGCGCGCGATCTTCATGGAGGTGCGCGGCCAGATGTAGTCGGAGCCGACCAGGAAGAAGGTCTTGGCCTTCTTCTCCTTCGCGCCCCAGTCGAGGCCCCAGATGATCTGCTGCGTGGCCTCCTGGCCCGTGTAGATCACGTTCTTGCTCTGCTCCAGGCCTTCGTAGAAGGTCGGGTAGTACAGCAGGCCGTTCTCTTTCTCGAACACCGGCAGCACGGCCTTGCGCGAGGCGCTGGTCCAGCAGCCGAACACGGCGGCGACCTTGTCGTTGACCAGCAGCTTCTTCGACTTCTCGGCGAAGGTTGGCCAGTCGGAGGCGCCGTCTTCCTTGATGACCTTGATCTTGCGACCCAGGATGCCGCCCATGGCGTTGATCTGGTCGATGGCCAGCTGCTCGGCCTGGATGGAGCCGGTCTCCGAGATGGCCATGGTGCCGGTGGACGAATGCAGCTGGCCCACCGTGACTTCGGTGTCGGTCACCGCGAGCTTGGTGGTGTTGACCTTGGCCGTGGGGAACTGCCCCTGGCCGAAGCTCAGGCCGCTCAGGCCCATCACGGGCAGCGCGGCGGCGCCCTGCAACAGGCGGCGGCGGCGCAGTGCCATGGCATCGAGAGAGGAAGGGTCGGAATCACGCGACATCAGGAACTCCAGGCAGGTTGAAGGAAGAGAGAGCCGCGCACCATCGCAGTGCATCGGACGGTGCCGCTAGCACCATGGCTGGTACTTTAGAAATCACTTGCCTCTGCGCGAATACGTCATTCAACGTAGCGGTGCGCCCCCGCCCGAGCCGCAGACTCGCGAACCAGACAACGCAGGAGACGGCAGGGAGCGCTTCTTGCTGTACCTGACGCATGCCACAGCCGCCGCCGCGAGAACCCGCCATGACATCCGTCTCCGGACAGAAGATCTTTCGCATCCGCCGCGACTACAACGCCTGGGTCGCGAACGAAACGCTGGAGGACTACGCGCTGCGCTACACGCCGCGCAGCTTTCGCAAGTGGTCGGAGTTCCGCGTGGCCAACGCGGCCTTCGGCGCCACCTCGTTCCTGGCGCTGGAGGCCATCGGCGGCGCCATTGCGCTGAGCTACGGTTTCTCGAACGCGCTGTGGGCGATCCTGGTGGTGGGGCTCATCACCTTCCTCACGGGCCTGCCCATCTCGTACTACGCCGCACGGCACGGCGTCGACATGGACCTGCTCACGCGCGGCGCGGGCTTCGGCTACCTGGGCTCCACGCTCACCTCGCTGATCTACGCGAGCTTCACCTTCATCTTCTTCGCGCTCGAGGCCGCCATCCTCGCGCTGGCGCTGCAGATGTACCTCGACTGGCCGCTGTGGCTGCTGTACCTGGTGTCGTCGATCGTGATCATTCCGCTGGTGGCGCGCGGCATCACGCTCATCTCGGGGCTGCAGCTGTGGACGCAGCCGATCTGGATCGTGCTGTTCGTCTGCCCCTTCATCGCGGTGATGGTGAAGAAGCCCGAGCTGTACGCCGACTTCACCGGCCTCGTGGGCCGCACCTCCGACAGCAGCGGCTTCGATCCGCTGATGTTCGGCGCGGCGGCCACGGTGGCCTTCTCGCTCGTGGTGCAGATCGGCGAGCAGGTCGACTACCTGCGCTTTCTGCCCGAGAAGACCGCCGCCAACCGCGGGCGCTGGTGGACGGCCGTGCTGGTTGCGGGCCCGGGCTGGATCGTGCCGGGCATGCTGAAGATGATGGGCGGCGCGTTCCTCGCCTTCCTCGCGCTGCAGCACGAGATTCCGGCCAACCATGCGATCGAGCCCACGCAGATGTACCTCACGGGTTTTTCGTACGTGCTGCGCGACCCGGCGTGGGTGCTCGGCATCACGGTGCTGTTCGTCGTCGTGTCGCAGATGAAGATCAATCTGACCAACGCCTATGCGGGCTCGCTGGCGTGGTCGAACTTCTTTGCGCGCCTCACGCACAGCCACCCGGGACGCGTGGTGTGGCTGGTGTTCAACGTGGCCATCGCGATCCTGCTGATGGCGCTCGGCGTGTTCGCCGCGCTGGAACATGTGCTGGGCTTCTACAGCAACATCGCCATCGCCTGGGTCGGCGCGCTCGTGGCCGACCTGGTCATCAACAAGCCGCTGGGCTGGAGCCCGAAGACCATCGAGTTCAAGCGCGCGCACCTGTACGACATCAACCCCGTGGGCCTGGTCGCGATGCTGGTGGCGGCGGCGCTGGCGATGCTGGCCTACTCGGGCGCGCTCGGCCAGTGGGCGCGGGCCTTCTCGCCCTTCATCGCGCTCGCCACGGCCATGGCCGTGTCGCCGCTGCTGGCGTGGAAGACGCGCGGGCGCTACTACCTGGCGCGCACCGACATCGACCGCTGGACGCCGGGCCAGAGTGTGAAGTGCTCGGTGTGCGACAACAGCTTCGAGTCGGAAGACATGGCCCACTGCCCGGCCTACAGCGCGCCGATCTGCTCGCTGTGCTGCACGCTCGAATCGCGCTGTCACGACCGCTGCAAGACCGACTCGCGCGCGGCCGAGCAGATGAGCGGCTGGCTGCAGGCGCTGCTGCCGCCTGCCCTGTCGGCGCGGCTCAACTTTCGCGTGGCGCACTACCTGCTGGTCGCCACTTCGCTGATCGCGCTGCTCGCCACGGTGGTCGGCGTGGTCTACGCGCAGGAGGCCATCGCCGGCACCATCGATTCGGCGATGGCGACGGCCTTCTTGAAAGTGTTCGCGCTGCTCTCGGTGATCGCCGCCGTGGCCGCGTGGTGGGTCGTGCTGGGCAGCGAGAGCCGGCAGATGGCGCAGGAAGAATCGAACCGCCACAACAACCTGCTCGCGCTCGAGATCGAAGCGCACCGCCGCACCGACGCCGCGCTGCAGACCGCCAAGGAAGCCGCCGAGGCCGCCAACCAGGCCAAGACGCGCTACGTGGCCGGCATGACGCACGAGCTGCGCACGCCGCTCAACAGCATCCTGGGCTACTCGCAGATCCTACTCAAGGGCGGCGACGCAGCCCTGCCGCCGCGCGAGGCGGTGCAGACCATCCACCGCAGCGGCGAGCACATGCTGGGTCTCATCGACGGCCTGCTCGACCTGGCGCGAATCGAGGCCGGCCGGCTGCAGCTGGAGCCGTCGCCGCTCGCGCTGCCCGCCTTTCTCGACCAGGTGGTGCAGATGGTGCGGCCGCAGGCCGAGGCCAAGGGCCTGGCGTTCGTCTACACGCATGCGGGCCGCCTGCCGCCGTGGGTGCATGCCGACGTGAAGTGGCTGCGGCAGATTCTCATCAACCTGCTGACCAACGCCGTGCGATTCACCGACAGCGGCACCGTCACGCTCCATGTCGATGCGCGGCGCGAGGTGCTGCGTTTCGACGTGGTCGACACCGGCATCGGCGTGGCGCCGCAAGACCGCCAGCGCATCTTTTTGCCCTTCGAGCGCGGCGCCGCGGGCCGTCGGCGCGGCGAGCCGGGCACGGGGCTGGGCCTGACCATCACCGGGCTGCTCACCTCGCTCATGGGCGGCGAGCTCAAGCTGGCGTCGACCTCCTCGGCGGGCAGCACCTTCAGCGTGCGCGTGTACCTGCGTGAGGTGGCCGACCCCGGACCGCAGGCGGGCTCGCGCGAGCCGGTGTCGGGCTACCTGGGCGAGCGCCGCACGCTGCTGGTGGTGGACGACCAGCCGGTGCAGCGCCAGATGCTCGCCGGCATGCTCGCGCCGCTGGGCTTCACGGTGCGCGAGGCGGCCAGCGGCACCGAGTGCCTCGACAGCCTGCGCGAAGAGCTGCCCTCGGCCATCCTGCTCGACCTGACGATGGACGACATGGACGGCTGGCAGACCGCGCGCTCGGTGCGGGCCTCGGGCTTCGCCGAGCTGCCGATCATCATCGTCTCGGCCAACATGTTCGAGAACCAGCCCGACCGGCTGCGCGCCGCGGGCTGCCAGGCCTTCGTGGGCAAGCCGGTGATCGAGTCGGAACTCATCGCCACGCTGGAGCGGCACCTGGGCCTCGAATGGCTGGCCATCGGCGACGCCCTGCCGCCGTCCGCCGACCCCGACGCGACGCCGGTGCGCCCGCCCCTGCTCGCGCTCAGCGAAGATGACCGCGCCGACCTGATGCGCCTGGTGCAGATGGGCCACGTGCGCGGCTTGCACACCGCACTCGACCGGCTGGCCGCGGCCTCGCCCGCCGCGGCGGCCACCTGCACCTGGCTGCGCGGCATGGTCACGCGCTTTGAACTCGACACGCTCCGCAACGCACTGGCAGAAGATGCAGACACCACCCTCGCTCCCTCCTGAATCCATGTCCGAACGCCCCGTCGTGCTGGTGGTCGACGACGCCCCCAGCAGCCTGGGCATGCTGTGCGACACGCTCGAGGCCAGCGGCTACACCGTGCTGGTGGCGGCCGACGGCGAGTCCGCGCTGCAGCGGCTCGAGCTGGTGGTGCCCGACGCGATCTTGCTCGACGGCCTCATGCCCGGCCTCTCGGGCTTCGAGACCTGCCGGCGCATCAAGGCCAACGCGGCGCTCGCGCACATTCCCGTGCTGTTCATGACGGGCCTGTCGGAAACCGCGCACGTCGTCGAAGGCTTCGAGTGCGGCGGCGTCGACTACGTGGTGAAGCCGATCCGCGCGCAGGAGGTGCTGGCGCGGCTGCACACCCACACGCGCAACGCCCGCATCACGCGCATGGCGCGCGACGCGGTCGACGTGGCGGGCATGGGCGTGGTGTTCGTCGACACGCGCGGGCGCATCGCCTGGCGCTCGCCGCAGGCCGCGCTGTGGCTGCATGCGCTCGAAGACCCGGTGGCGCCTGGCCGCCTGCCTGCGTCGGTCGAGCCCGCGCTGGCGCCGGGCGCGTCGATCGCCATCGGCACCGCCACGGCCATGCGCCTGTCGGTGCGCAACCTGGGCGCCGCGGCGCTCGGCGAAACCATGCTGCTGTTCGCCATCCAGCGCGAAGGCCCGGCCGCGCGCCTGGCCGAAGCGGCTCTTACGCCGCGCGAGACCGAGGTGCTGTCGTGGCTCGCCAAGGGCAAGACCAACCGCGACATCGGCGAGATTTTGGGCACCAGCCCGCGCACGGTGAACAAGCACTTGGAGCACATCTTCGAGAAGCTGGGCGTGGAAACGCGGGCGGCGGCGGCGGCGCTCGCGAGCGGTATGTAACCCCTATGGGGTAACCGCCCCAACGGCGCCGGGCTATCGCCCTCCAATGCACCGGTTGCGCTCAGAATGGGCAGGCCACCGGAGACAGAGATGCTTTCAAGCCTGCTGGCCTTCCCGCCCCGCGAAAGCGCCTACAAGCGCAAGTTTTTGAACAACACGGACGAGAACCTCTTCATGGGGTCGTTCGAAAGCTTCGCGGCGGCCGAGGCCGGCGCACCGCCCACCAAGGCCGTCGGCTATGCCAATGCCGACGCGGGCGAGCTCTACAGTCCGCAGATCTATTTCTACGACTATCCCGGCCTCTTCTGGCTGGGCCGCTCC